>DVJG01000192.1 GCA_018710805.1 Candidatus Faecousia faecipullorum | reverse complement strand
GGGAGTCTCTGCAGCAAGGTTTTTCGCCGGAGGCTCTTTGACGGGATTGAGGACTGGATGGACCCCGCCATCCGAAACAACGAAGACCTTCTCATGAACTATCACCTTTTCTCCCGGGCCGGGAAAACGGTCTGGGAGGATGTGTGCCTCTACCACTATCTCCTGCGAGAGGGCTCTGCCTCCCACAGGCAGTTCAACGAGCACGCCCTCTTTGACCCCCTTCTGGTTCGGGAGAAAATACAAAATGCCTGTGAAACAGAACTCCGGAACGACGCTATGGTGTCGTATCTTCGCTGGAACCTCTTTGTCTGTGCCCAGCTTTCCCAGCGGCCAAAGGGAGAGAATCCGGAATTTCGCACCCGGGCAAGGGAACTTCTGAAAGAGAAAAAATGCTATTTTTCTCTTCTTTCCTTTAGAAACCGTATTCTTGCCAACATGATCGTTTACGCTCCCTGGAGCTTCCGCCTGGCCTACGGGCTGTATGTGAAGCTTTTTGGGGGGCAAGAGGAGCACTGATTATGGAAAAGCCCCTGCTCAGCGTTATTGTCCCCGTCTACAAGGTGGAAGAATATCTCGATGAATGCATCAGGAGCATCGTTTCCCAGACCTATGAAAACCTGGAACTGCTCCTGGTGGACGACGGTTCACCGGACCGCAGCGGCGAAATCTGTGACGCCTGGGCGGCCAAGGACAGCCGGATCCGGGTCATTCATAAGGAAAACGCCGGAGCAGGCGCCGCCAGAAATGCGGCGCTGGATGCGGCAAAGGGTGAGCTGATCGGCTTCGTGGACAGCGATGACTATATTTCCCCGCAAATGTATGAGCACCTCTATTCCATGCTGGATGAGACCACCGACATTGCTGAGTGCGGCTATGTTTCCGTCACGGAAGGCGGTGCTGCCTTCCCAGAGCTGTCCCACGATGTGAGAAGGTACACGCCTCAGGAGGCCATGGCCTGTCACATTGCAGACACCTGTTTCCGCCAGCTCATCTGGAATAAGCTCTACCGCCGGGGGGTTATCGGAAATATCCGCTTCCCAGAGCAAACGGTCATTGACGACGAGTTTTTCACCTATCAGGTGCTGGGGAATGCCAGGAGCCTGAAACGCACGGAAAGCATCTGCTATGCCTATCGCCAGCAGGCGGGCAGCGTCATGCACCAGAAGTATTCGCTCAAGCGCATATCGGGCCTTCGCGCCAAGCAGATGCGGCTGCGCTATCTGGAAGAACATATGCCGGAGCTGGCAGCAGACGCCAAATACGAATTGTATTTTTCCTGCCTCTTTGCCATGCAGAGCGCCCTGCGGAGCATGGCCCCGGAGGAACGGAGAGAAGCGGAACGGTCCTTTCATGAAATCATGGAAAACTTGGAACCGCTGCCTCCCAATGCGGCACTGACCGCGAAACGGAAAATCCTGCGTTTCATGACAAGGCTTTCTCTCAAAGGAACAGCAGCGCTTCTGAATGTTCTGCAAGATATTCATTTGCTGAAATGAGGTTTAAAATGGCCTACACTTACAAGATCACGGTCTTTACCCCGACCTATAACCGGGCCTACATCCTGTCAAATCTATATCACTCCCTGCAGCGGCAGAGCTACCGGGACTTTGAATGGCTTATCGTGGACGACGGTTCCGCCGATGACACGGAAACTCTGGTAGCGTCTTGGCAGAAGGAGGGAAATTTCTTCCCCATCCGCTACTGCAAACAGGAAAACGGCGGTAAATGCCGGGCCATTAACCGGGGACTGAAGGAAGCGGACGGTGAGCTGTTTTTCACTGTAGACTCCGACGACTATCTGACCGACGACGCCCTTTGGAAGGTTGCAAAGTGGGAATCGGAGCTGCCCAAGGACCAAAACTTCTGCGCCATTGCCGCCAACCGGGGAACGTCTCCCACCGAGACGCCAAACCGTCTGTTTGCGGGGCAATACCTGGACGGCTCTGCCTTTACGCGGTATGAGCTGAACGACGGCAACCAGGGCGAGCGGGCCTTTATCTTTTACACGGACATCCACAAGCGGTATCTCTACCCGGAATTTCCTGGAGAAAAATTCTTGACCGAGGCCGTTACCTGGGACCAAATGGCTCATGACGGCTACAAAATGCGTTTTTTCAACGACATCATCTGGATATGGGAGTATAAAAATGACGGCCTGACAAAGGCCGGATACAGGCTCTTTTTGGACAACCCCCAGGGCACGGGCTTCTATTTCCGGCAGAAAGCAGAGTTTTTCCACTACTCCTGGAAGGCGACCCTGGGCATGTGGTATGGCTTTACCTGCGATGCCATGGACCGCTGTACAGATGCCCAGATCGCAGAATATATCGGTATGCCCCGCCTTCTGGTGTGGCCCATGAAAACCGTGCACAATATCCTTCAATTCATTCGAAAAAAGAGGTAAGAAAATGGCAGAAATTTCTAAGCCTGACTATCATATCCATATCTCCGCCAAGCACCGCTGGTTTGACCTGAATCTCAAAGAGGTCTGGCAGTACCGGGACCTCATTTATCTCTTCACCAAGCGGAACTTCGTGGTGTCCTACAAGCAGACCATTCTGGGCCCTGCCTGGATTTTCCTGACACCGCTCTTCAGCTCCATTGTTCAGGCCTTCGTTTTTGGCGGCATCGCAGGCATCGAAACCGACGGCATTCCCATGATTCTTTTCTATCTGTGTTCCAATGCCGTTTGGGGGTTCTTCTCTACCTGCCTGACGAACAACGCCAACACCTTTACTGCCAACGCCTATGTCTTCGGAAAGGTCTATTTCCCCCGGCTCACCACCCCCATTTCAAACATCCTGTCTTCGGTGATCCGCTTCGGGATTCAAATGATTCTGGTGCTGCTATTTATGGTGTACTACCTCATTGGGGGCCAGGTCCATCCCAACTGGCTGGGCTGGCTGGTGATTCCTGTGGAACTGGTCCATCTGGGTATTCTCGGCATGGGCTGCGGCATTATCGTCTCCAGCCTTACCACAAAATACCGGGACCTCAGTGTCCTGGTGGGTTTCGGCGTGTCGCTGTGGATGTATCTGACGCCCATTGTCTATCCCCTTTCCATGATGGCAGAGGGCTGGACGAAGAACCTGATCATGGTAAACCCGGTGACCATCCCCGTGGAGCTTATCCGGTATGCGGTTCTTGGCAAAGGAACCATGCACTGGGGCTTCTATGGCCTGTCCTGGCTTATGACTTTGGCGGTGGCGCTGCTTGGCATTATGATTTTTAACAAGGTCGAGCGGACCTTTATGGATACGGTGTAAGGAGGCATGGCAATGAACAATACAAATGATCGGGAAATTGCCATTCGGCTTTCCGGCGTGAAAAAGCGTTATAAGCTGGGCCAGATCGGCGGCGGCACCCTGACGGCGGACGTTCAGAGCTGGTGGGCGCGGGTTCGGGGTAAAGAGGACCCCAACGTCATGATTGGCACGGACCAGCGTCTCATTGGCAAGACGTTTATGGCCTTAAACGGCATCGACCTGACGGTTTACAAGGGCGAGGCCCTGGGTATCATCGGCGGCAACGGCGCAGGCAAGAGCACGATGCTCAAGCTCCTGTGCCGGGTTACAGCTCCCACGGAGGGCGAGATTGACATCTACGGCCGTATTGCCTCCATGCTGGAAGTGGGAACTGGCTTCAACGGGGAAATGACCGGGCGAGAGAATATCTATATGAACGGCGCAATTCTTGGTATGACCAAGGCAGAAATTGATGCCAAGATGGAGGACATTATCGAATTTTCTGAGGTTCGTGATTTCATCGATACGCCGGTCAAGCGCTACTCCAGCGGTATGTTCGTCAAGCTGGCTTTCTC
>DVJG01000191.1 GCA_018710805.1 Candidatus Faecousia faecipullorum | reverse complement strand
GAGCTTTGAGGAGCGCATGGGCTGCGGCTTCGGCGCCTGCATGGGCTGCTCCTGCAAAACCCTCACAGGCTACAAGCGCATCTGCAAGGACGGCCCCGTTATGAAGAAGGAGGAGATTTTATGGGAAGCCTAAGCGTCAATCTCTGCGGCATTGAGCTGGAAAATCCTGTAATCCCCGCCTCGGGCACCTTTGGCTACGGTTACGAATTCGCGGAGCTCTACGACATCAACGCGCTTGGCACCTTCTCCTTTAAGGGCACTACCCGGGATGGTCGGTTCGGTAACCCCACACCCCGAATTGCAGAGTGCCCGAACGGCATGATCAACGCCGTGGGCCTGCAGAACCCCGGCGTGGAGAAGGTCATTTCCGAAGAGCTGCCCAAGCTCAAAGCCTGTTTCCATAAGCCCGTCATGGCGAACGTCTCCGGTTTTTCCGTGGAGGACTACGCCTACACCTGCGAAAAACTGGACAAGGAAGAACAAGTGGGCTGGCTGGAAGTCAACGTCAGCTGTCCCAACGTCCACGGCGGCGGTATGAGCTTCGGCACCCAGCCGGAAGCGGCGGCGGAAGTGACGCGGGCGGTCAAGGCCGTCACCACCAAGCCCGTCATTGTAAAGCTGTCCCCCAACGTCACAGACATTGTATCCATCGCCCTTGCCTGTGAAGAAGCAGGTGCCGATGGCATCAGCCTGATTAACACCATGCTGGGTATGCGCATTGACCTGCGCACAAGAAAACCCGTCATTGCCAACACCATGGGCGGCTACTCCGGCCCGGGCATTTTCCCCGTGGCTGTCCGGATGGTCTACCAGGTGGCCCATGCCGTCAAGGTCCCCGTTATTGGTATGGGCGGCGTCAGCTCCGCAGAAGATGTGGTGGAAATGATGCTCGCCGGTGCCACCGCTGTGGAAGTGGGTGCTGCCAACCTGGTCAATCCCTTTGCCAGCCGGGATATCGTCCGCGATCTGCCCCGGGTTATGGAAAAGTACAGAATTGAAAATCTAAAAGGTATTATTGGAGGCGTAAAATAATGGGTAAAGATGTCATTGTTGCGTGTGATTTCTCCTCTGCGGAGGCCACCTTCGCGTTTCTGGACAAGTTCACCGGAAAGAAGCCCTTCGTGAAAATCGGCATGGAGCTGTACTATGCCGAAGGTCCCAGCATCGTCCGGGAGATCAAGGCCCGGGGCCACAAGATCTTCCTGGACCTGAAGCTCCACGACATTCCCAACACTGTGAAAAAGGCCATGGCGGTTCTGAGTAATCTGGACGTGGATATCTGCAACCTCCACGCCGCAGGCACCACTGCCATGATGGAGGCCGCCCTTGAGGGTCTGACCCGGGCCGACGGCACCCGTCCCCTGCTGGTTGCCGTGACCCAGCTGACCTCCACCGACCAGGAGGCTATGGAGCGGGACCTGATGATCCATGCTCCCATTGACGAGGTTGTCATGCACTACGCCGAGACTGCCAAGAAGGCAGGCCTGGACGGCATCGTCTGCTCTCCCCTGGAAGCCGGAAAGGTCCATGACCGCTGCGGCAAGGATTTCCTCACCGTGACCCCCGGTGTCCGCTTCGCCGACGGCGACGCAGGTGACCAGAAGCGGGTCATGACCCCTGCCGCCGCCAAGGAAATCGGCTCCGACTACATCGTAGTGGGCCGTCCCATCACCGCTGCCGCCGACCCCGTTGCCGCATACGAGCGGTGCGTGGCGGAGTTCTGCGACTGAGCCTATGACCGAATACCGCTACGATACCCAGCTCCTCATTGAGGGGCATGATCTGGATGAGGACGCCATTAACGACTACTTCCTGGAGCACTTCCGGGGAGATTGTCTCCTGGCTGTAGGTGACGAGGACCTTATCAAAATTCACTACCACACCAACGAACCCTGGCAGGTGCTGGAATACTGCGCCAGTCTGGGAGAAATCTATGACATTGTGGTGGAGGACATGGACCGGCAGGCCCGGGGCCTCCACGGATAAGGAAAGGAACGCTGTATGGAAAGCTACAAGAGAGAATTTATTCAGTTCTTACAGGGCGCAGGCGTCCTGAAGTTCGGCGACTTCACCGCGAAGTCCGGACGGAAAATCCCCTACTTCATCAACGCCGGCGACATTAAGACCGGCGAGCAGATTACAAAGCTGGGCGAGTTCTACGCCAAGGCTTATATGGAGAAAATGGGCAATAAGCGTGCCGTGCTCTACGGTCCTGCCTACAAGGGCATCTCCATCGCCGTGTCCACCTCCATTGCCCTCTCCAAGCATGGCATCAACGACCCCTTCTTCTTTAACCGCAAGGAAGCCAAGGACCACGGCGAGGGTGGTCTGTTTGTGGGCTACGTTCCCAAGGAAGGTGACGAAGTGGTGATCACTGAGGACGTCATCACCGCAGGCACCGCCATTCGCGAGAGCATGGCGCTTCTTGGCACCCTGCCCGGCGTGAAGGTTGCCGCTACTTTCGTCATGGTAGACCGGAAGGAAAAGGGCAAAACCGAGAAATCCGCCATGGTGGAAGTGGAGGAAGAGTTTGGGTTCCCCGTGTACTCCGTGGTGGACGTATATGATATCATCGAATATCTGGAAGAGGACGAAGCCAACGCCGAAAATGTGGCGAGAATCCGCAATTACCTCGCTCTGAACGGAGCCAAAGCATGAGAAGCCTCATTAACATTCTGGATTTGAGCGTGGAAGAGCTGTCTGAGCTTATTGCCACTGCCAAGGACATTATCGCCCATCCCGAAGCCTATCAGGAAAAATGCGCCCACAAGAAGCTGGCGACCCTCTTCTTCGAGCCCTCTACCCGGACGCGGCTGAGCTTTGAAGCCGCCATGCTGGAACTGGGCGGCAGCGTCATTGGATTCAGCGAAGCCTCCTCTTCCTCCGCCTCCAAGGGCGAGAGCATGGCGGACACAGCGAAGATCATCTCCTGCTATGCCGATATCATGGCAATCCGTCACCCCAGGGAAGGCGCGCCCTTTGTTGCCTCCCAGGCGGCAAGTGCGCCTGTCATCAATGCAGGCGACGGCGGCCACAACCACCCCACCCAGACCCTGGCTGACCTTCTGACGATTTCCCGGGAAATGGGGCGGCTTGACAACCTGACCATTGGCCTGTGCGGCGACCTGAAATATGGACGGACCGTCCACTCCCTGGTGGAGGCCATGAGCCGCTACAGCGGAATTAAATTTGTGTTTATTTCTCCTAAAGAGCTGAAAATGCCTGGGTTTATCCGGTACAATGTTCTGGAAAAGCTGGGCATCCCCTACACTGAAGTTGCGTCTCTGGAAGAGGCCATCGGCTCTTTGGACGTGCTCTACATGACCCGTATCCAGCGGGAGCGGTTCGACGACCCCTGGGAGTACGAGCGCCTCAAGGACAGCTACGTGCTGGACGTTGAGAAAATGAAGCTGGCAAAGAAAGAGATGTGCGTCCTCCATCCCCTGCCCCGGGTCAACGAGATCAGTGTGAAGGTGGACGAGGACCCCAGAGCCGCCTACTTCCGTCAGGCTCTCAACGGCAAATTCATGCGTATGGCCCTGATTTTAAAGCTTCTGGAAGAGGCCAAGCAGAATCCCGTGAAGCCCAAGCTGGACCTGTCTGAGCTGGAGACCGACCGGGTCTGCCAGAACCCCAAGTGCATCTCCCAGGTTGAGCAGGAGCTTCCCCAGCTCTTCCGCTGCACCGACAAGGCCGCAGATATCCATAGATGTATCTACTGCGAACAGAGAGCATAAAAATGGAGCCTGCATCCCTTTTTCAAAGGGTGCAGGCTCAGTTTTTTAGTGCTTAGTCTGTTTTCTCAAACCGTGAGGGCGAGCTGTGGAAATTATCTCACAGCATAAAGCAAAATGCTAGGCAGGTGTATTGGTCGCTTCTAATCTCTGTGCTCTTTTGGGTCAGTATCTGCAGTTCAACGACTCATGAAAGATTTTCACAGCTGTGAATGAAAATAAAGAAGGTGCGTCAGAGTGTATTATCTGCTATACTGAATTTAGCAGGCGAAGTCCGGTTGCACTTTGGCGGAAATGCCACCCCGTTTGT
>DVJG01000190.1 GCA_018710805.1 Candidatus Faecousia faecipullorum | reverse complement strand
CGGGGACACCCCCGCCACCACCACGGTGATGCACATGGCCATAAAGAAGAAGGCCCAGATCAGGGGCTCCCCGGGCTGTGAAATAAAATTCACGAAAAAGTTCTGATACTGGTCCGCTCCCCCGCCGAAATCCGCTCCGGTGAGGTAGACACCAATGTATTTCATAACCCAGCCGCCCACCACGCTGTAGTAGGAGATGATGACGAACAGGGTCACAAGGCCCACAACGCCGGCAAAGCTCCATTTCTTGTTCAGCTGCCGGAAGGCGCCTACCATGTTCTTCTGGGTCTTCCGCCCGATGGCGAGCTCCGCCAGCATAACCGGAAAGCCCACCAGCAGGACAATGAGCACGTAGCACAATAAGAACGCACCTCCGCCGTAGAGGCCCACCTTGCCCGGAAATTTCCAAATATTTCCCAGACCTACCGCAGAACCGGCGGCGGCCAGCACGAATCCCAGATTGCTGGCCCACTGGCTCCTCTTTTTCATAATTTGACCATTCCTTTCCGCTTCTCCATAGTGAAGACATGAACCAAAGTTATACACTACTATCGGCCCCTTTTCAACCGTTTTCTTTGATTTTTCCCCTCAATTTTCCCCTGGCGGGAACCCTCCGGCAAGCCCCCGAAAAACCTTGAAGGGTTTTCTGCCCCCATTCTGCCCCCCTCTGAATGGAACCGCCCATTCCGGGGAAAAATACGGTGTGCCCGTCGCCGCTCCCGGAAAAATTTTCAAAAAAATGGTGTTTGTGTAAATTTAGTGGTTTACAAACCCGGGGGCATATAGTATAATAAATCCGTACGGGATTATCGAATTCCGAAAATTCCCAGTCTATTATACTGCAAAGCAGTAAAAAATGGAGGAATCACCAATGTCTGTTAAAGTTGCAATCAATGGTTTTGGCCGTATCGGTCGTCTGGCTTTCCGTCAGATGTTCGGCGCTGAGGGCTTCGAGGTTGTCGCCATCAACGACCTGACCTCCCCCAAGATGCTGGCTCACCTGCTGAAGTACGACTCCACTCAGGGCAACTACGCTGCTCAGGGTCACGTTGTCGAGGCCGGCGAGGATCACATCGTTGTGGACGGCAAGAAGATCACCATTTACGCTAAGGCCAACGCTGCCGAGCTGCCCTGGGGCGAGCTGGGTGTGGACGTTGTTCTGGAGTGCACCGGCTTCTACACCTCCAAGGCTAAGGCCCAGGCTCACATCGACGCCGGCGCCAAGAAGGTCGTCATCTCCGCTCCTGCCGGCAACGACCTGCCCACCATCGTTTACAACGTCAACCACAACACCCTGACCAAGGAAGACAACATCATCTCCGCCGCTTCCTGCACCACCAACTGCCTGGCTCCCATGGCTAAGGCTCTGAATGACCTGGCTTCCATCGAGTCCGGCATTATGTGCACCATCCACGCTTACACCGGCGACCAGATGATCCTGGACGGCCCCCAGCGTAAGGGCGACCTGCGTCGTTCCCGTGCCGGCGCTGTGAACATCGTTCCCAACTCCACCGGCGCTGCCAAGGCCATCGGCCTGGTCATCCCCGAGCTGAACGGCAAGCTCATCGGCGCTGCTCAGCGTGTTCCCACCCCCACCGGCTCCACCACCATCCTGAATGCTGTGTGCTCCAAGTCCGTCACCGTGGCTGAGATCAACGCTGCCATGAAGGCTGCCGCTACCGAGTCCTTCGGCTACAACGAGGACGAGATCGTCTCCTCCGACGTCATCGGCATGCGTTTCGGCTCCCTGTTCGACGCCACCCAGACCATGGTCTGCGCTCTGCCCGACGGCAAGACCCAGGTTCAGGTCGTGTCCTGGTACGACAACGAGAACTCCTACGTTTCTCAGATGGTCCGTACCATCAAGCACTTCTCCACTCTGCTGTAATTCGCAGCGGAAGAACTGCATTTTTGAAGCCAGCCCTTCGGGGCTGGCTTTTTTATTCCCTTTGGGGCGCCGGCAAAAATTTCTATTCAATTATTCACAGGCCGGACCTTTTGTTTTTTGGGTAAATGTGGTAAAATCAGGGTAGCTTATGATAAAGAAGGAACGCTTATGGAAAAATGTCTCATCTTCTGTGCGGCGGAGTGTGACGGTCTGCTTTCCCCGGCGGGTCCCGGGGACCTGGTGATTGCCGCCGACGGCGGTCTGCGGCACACGGAACGCCTCGGTATCGAGCCAGACATCATTCTCGGGGACTTCGACTCCCTGGGATACACCCCCAAGGGAGCCAAGGTGTTCCCTGTGGAAAAGGACGACACCGACGCCATGCTGGCGGTGCGCCGGGGCTTGCAGCTGGGCTGCCGGGAATTCCTGCTCTACGGAAGCCTGGACGGCCCTCGCCTGGACCACACCGTGGCGAATTTTCAGACCCTGCAATTTCTCTGCGACCACGGGGCCTTCGGGTACCTGGTGGGACAAAAATCCCTGGTGACGGTGGTCAAAAACGGGACCCTCCGCTTCCCTTCAGGCAGCGCCGGAAACCTGTCGGTGTTCGCCATGGGAGACGCGGCCCAGGGCGTTTCCATTCAGGGTGCCTACTATTCGCTTCAAAACGGCACCCTGACCTGCGGCTTTCCTCTGGGGGTCAGCAACCACTTT
>DVJG01000189.1 GCA_018710805.1 Candidatus Faecousia faecipullorum | reverse complement strand
CTCCGCCAAGCCCATGAATTCCGTCCGCTGGCTGTCGCTGGAGGTCTCCTCCCCCCAGGTGCTGGAGGATGTGAAAGCCCTCCTGCTGCTGAAGCAAAAGCCAAAACGCGCGGGACAGGCGTAGCCTGTCCCGCTTTTCCCTTTTCCGCCTGCCCCAAAAGGATCCATCGAAAACCCCTGCGCTTTCCTCTGTGCGGGCATAAAAGGGCGGCCTCCCGTGGGAGACCGCCCCGCAGTATATTCGTTTATTTGCCGTGCTTGGCCCTCAGATACTTGTCCATGGACTCGGCGGCCTTCTTGCCGGCGCCCATGGCCAGGATGACGGTGGCAGCGCCGGTAACGGCGTCGCCGCCGGCGAAGACGCCCTCACGGGTGGTCATTTCGTTCTCATCCACAATGAGGCAGCCCTTCCGGTTGGTGTCCAGGCCGGGGGTGGTGGAGCGGATCAGGGGGTTGGGGCTGGTGCCCAGGGACATAATCACGGTGTCCACATCCAGCACGAACTCGGAACCGGGGACCTCAATGGGACGGCGGCGGCCGGAGGCGTCAGGCTCGCCCAACTCCATGCGGATGCACTTGATGCCGCAGACACGGCCGGTTTCGTCGCCCAGGATCTCCACAGGGTTGCACAGAGTCTTGAACTCGATGCCCTCTTCCTTGGCGTGGTGCTGCTCTTCCAGACGGGCAGGCATTTCGGCCTCGCCCCGGCGGTACACCACGTAGACGTTCTCGGCGCCCAGACGCATGGCGCAGCGGGCGGCGTCCATGGCCACGTTGCCGCCGCCAACCACGGCCACAGCCTTGGAGTGGATGACGGGGGTGTCGGCATCGGGGTTGTAAGCCTTCATGAGGTTGGTCCGGGTCAGGTACTCGTTGGCGGACATAACGCCCTTGAGGGATTCGCCGGGGATGTTCATGAACATGGGAAGACCGGCGCCGGAGCCTACGAACACGGCCTTGAAGCCCATGTCGAAGAGCTCGTCAATGGTGAGGACCCGGCCGATGACCATGTTGGTCATGACCTTCACGCCCTGGGCCTCCAGCTTGGTGACCTCGTTGGCAACGATGGCCTTGGGCAGACGGAATTCGGGGATGCCGTAGACCAGCACGCCGCCGGCGGTGTGCAGAGCCTCGAAGATGGACACTTCATAGCCCCGCTTTGCCAGGTCGCTGGCGCAGGTGAGGCCAGCAGGGCCGGAACCAACCACGGCCACCTGGATGCCGTTGGAGGGCACCTTCTCGGGCATGGCGTTGATGTTCTCCCGGTACCAGTCGGCAACGAAGCGCTCCAGTCTGCCGATGGCAACGGGCTCGCCCTTGATGCCCCGGACGCACTTGCACTCGCACTGGGTCTCCTGGGGGCAGACACGGCCGGAGAGGGCAGGCAGGGCGTTGGTGGAGGTGATGACCTCATAGGCGGCCTTGAAGTCGCCTTCCTGGACGTGCTTGATAAATTCGGGAATGCGGACGTTCACGGGGCAGCCTTCCACGCACTTGGGGTTTTTGCAGCCCAGGCAGCGCTTTGCTTCCTCCATGGCCATTTCGGCGGTATATCCCAGGGTGACTTCCTGGAAGTTCCGGGCACGGACCTTGGGGTCCTGCTCGGGCATGGGAGTTTTCACTAAAGTCATGTTCGCCATTTTTCCGTCCTCCTTACTTGATAAGGGCCTTGCCCATGGCTTCCATGCGGCAGGTGTGGGTGCTGCCCACTTCTTTTTCCCGGTCCACATAGGTGCCGTTGCGGCTCATGAGCTCGGCGAAGTCCACCTTGTGGCCGTCGAACTCGGGGCCGTCCACGCAGGCGAACTTGGTCTCGCCGCCAACGGTGACGCGGCAGCCGCCGCACATGCCGGTGCCGTCGATCATAATGGGGTTCAGGGACACCATGGTGTGAACGCCGAAGGGCTCGGTGGTCTTGCAGACGAACTTCATCATGGGCACGGGTCCGATGGCGAGAACCTCGTCATACTGGATTCCGCTTTCCAGAAGGGCCTGGAGCTTCACGGTGCCGAAGCCCTTTTCGCCGTAGGAGCCGTCGTCGGTCATGAGGTAGAGGTTGTCGGAGCAGGCCCGGAACTCCTCTTCCAGAATGACGATGTCCTTGGTACGGAAGCCGATGATCACGTCCACAATGGCGCCGGCCTCTTTGAAGGCCCGGGCAGCAGGCAGAGCAATGGCGCAGCCCACGCCGCCGCCGACCACACAGACCCGCTTCTTGCCCTCCACGTCGGTGGGACGGCCCAGGGGGCCCACGAAGTCGTGGATATAGTCGCCCTCGTTGAGGTTGCCCAGGGCAATGGTGGAGAAGCCGACTTTCTGGAAGATAATGGTAACGGTACCCTTTTCACGGTCGTAACCGGCGATGGTCAGGGGCACCCGCTCACCCATTTCATCAATGCGGAAGATGATGAACTGTCCGGCCTTGGCCTTCTTGGCAACGAAGGGGGCTTCGATTTCCATGAGGGTGACGGCGGAGTTCAGTTCCTTTTTGCGAACGATTTTATACATGTTCTGATCCGTCCTTTTCAGAATTTTTCGGTCAACCGGGCAAAATGCCCGTTCTTTGTCATTATAATTGTTTTCGGCTGGTTTGTCAAATCTTTCTGGGGAAGTTCTTGGGGAAATTTGTGGATAACGGAGAATTAGCCGAAGCTAATTCAGGAAAATTGCCGCCGGAACGGGTCCCGGCGGCAATGGGGGTTTACTTCTTCTTTTCGATGATCTCCAGGCCGCCCAGGTACTTTCGCAGGACCTCGGGCACCACCACGGAGCCGTCGGCTCTCTGGTTCTGCTCCACCATGGCGGGGAAAATCCGGGAGGTGGCGAGACCCGAGCCGTTGAGGGTGTGCAGGAATTCGGGCTTGCCGGTGGCTTCCCGGCGGAAGCGGATGTTGCCCCTGCGGGCCTGATAGTCCCGGGCGTTGGAGACCGAGGAGACCTCCTTATAGCCGTTCATGGAGGGAATCTGAATCTCGATGTCGTAGGTCCGGGCCATGGAGGCGGAGCAGTCGCCCGCCGCCAGCTTCACGGTGCGGAAGTGGAAGCCCAGGCCCTTTACCAGGTTTTCGGCCTTGGTGACCAGCTCGTCAAAGGCGGCGTCGGAATCCTCGGGCCGGGTGAACTGGAACATCTCCACCTTGTTGAACTGGTGACCCCGGACCATGCCCCGCTCGTCGGCTCGGTGGGAACCGGCCTCCCGGCGGAAGCAGGGGGTGTAGGCGAAGAACTTCTTGGGCAGGTCCTTCTCCTCCAGGATTTCGTCCCGGTAGATGGAGGCCAGAGCCGCTTCGGCGGTGGGGAGCATATAGTGAATCCGGTCGTCGGTGGGGTTGGCAATCTTATAGACCTCGTCGGCGAACTTGGGGAACTGGCCTGCGGTTTCTCCGCACTGGTACTCCAGCATATGGGGCGGCAGGATGAAGTCGTAGCCGTCGGCAATGTGGCAGTCGATGAAGTAGTTCAGCAGAGCCCACTCCAGACGGGCGCCCATGCCCGTGTACATCCAGTTGCCGGAGCCCGCCAGCTTCACGCCCCGCTCGTAGTCGATGAGGCCCAGGTCATTGCACAGGTCCACATGGTGCTTGGGGGCGAAGTCAAACTTGTGGGGCTCGCCAAAGTAGCGCAGAGGCTCGTTGTTTTCCTTTCCGCCGGGCTTCAGGTCCGGGTCCGGCAGGTTGGGCAGGCTCAGCATGGCGGTGCGGAAAGCGGCGCTGACTTCCTTGAGCTTCTCGGCGTCGTCGGCGATTTCCCCGTCCAGACGCAGGGCCTCGGCCTTGTTGGCCTCAATGGCGGCGTCCAGGGCGGAGGTGTCCTCACCCTTCTTTTCTGCGGCCTTTTTCTGACCGAAGAGCTTGCCGTTTTCCTTGGCCAGCTTGTTCTTCTGGGCGGTGAGGGTCTCGGTAGCGGTCTTCAGGCCCCGGACCTCCACGTCCAGAGACAGGATGCGGTCAATGGTCTCGTCGCAGTCCACTTCCTTGGCACGGAGGCCGGCCTTCACAGCCTCGGGGTTTTCCTTGATTTTCTTGATGTCTAACATGATTCTTTCCTCTCCTTGTGGGAAAATATGATTTCTTTTCAGAAAATGTGACCAATCAGTTTGCGTCGATGATTTTGGGCTTCTCGGGGATGATGAGCATGGCAATGAGATAGGCCACCAGGCCGGAGCCGCCCATGCAGGCAAGAATTACCCACACAAGTCGCACAACGGTGGGGTCCAGGTTCAGGTATTCCGCAACGCCGCCGCAGACGCCGTCTATCATTTTGTTGGTGGTGGATTTGTATAACCGCTTCATGGCAGTCCTCACTTTCCCAGTTTCATCAGGGCGTCCAGCAGATTCTGCAGGTCGTCCTGGCCGTAGAATTCCAGTTCAAAACGGCCCTTGCGTTTGCCGTTGACGATTTTGACCCCCCGGCCCAGGTGCTTGCTGAGGCTCTTTTCGCACTCTGCCACATAGTCCACGGCGAAGACCTCTTCTTTTACCGGGGCGGGTTCCTTGTTCATGTTCTTGCACAGGGTTTCCGCCTGCCGGACGGAGAGGCTCAGGGCAATGATTTTCTGGGCCGCCTCCATTTGCTTTCGCTCGCTTTTCAGGGTCAGAATTGCCCGGGCATGGCCTGCGCTGAGCTCTCCGTTTTTGAGTTTTTCCAGAACCTCCGGGCAGAGACTCAGAAGCCGCAGGGCGTTTGCCACGGCGGGGCGGGATTTTCCCACTTGCTTTGCGGCGTCCTCCTGGGTCAGGCCGTATTCTTCAATGAGGGACTGGTAGCCCAGAGCCTCTTCCACAGGGTTCAGGTCCTGACGCTGTAAATTCTCAATCAATGCCAGCTCCATGACCTTCCGGTCGTCGGCCTCGATGACCACGGCGGGCACATCGGATAGCCCCGCGAGCCTCGCGGCCCGCCAGCGGCGTTCGCCGGCGATGATTTGGTAATAGCCCGTGCCGGTCTCCCGGACCGTCAGGGGCTGCAGGATGCCGTGGACGGCAATGGAATCCGCCAGGGCCTGCAATTCCCCCTCGTCAAAGTCGTGACGGGGCTGGGCCCGGTTTGGCTCCACTTTATAAATGGGCAGAAGCTTGTAGGGGGAGTTGTCCTGGGTTTCCTCGGTGAAATCGCCCAAAAGGGCCCCTAAGCCTTTGCCGAGACCTTTGCTGCTTGCCAAGGTTACACCTCCATTAGAGTTTTTGGCTGATTTCCTCCGCCATTGCCTTGTACGCGGCGGCGCCGCGGCTGATGCGGTCGTAGGCGGTGATGGGAACGCCGTGGCTGGGCGCCTCGGCCAGACGGATGTTCCGGGGCACCACCGAGGCGAAGACCTTCCCGGGGAAGTGCCGCCGGACCTCCTGGGCCACCTGGTTGGAAAAGTTGGTCCGTCCGTCGTACATGGTCAGGGCCACGCCGAAGATTTCCAACCTGGGATTCAAGCGCCGCTTCACCATGCGCAGGGTGCTCATGAGATCGCTGAGACCTTCCAATGCGTAGTATTCGCACTGCACCGGCACCAGTATACCATCGGCGGCGCAGAGGGCGTTCAGGGTCAGAAGCTCCAGAGACGGGGGGCAGTCGATGAAAATCACGTCGTAGTTGTCCCGGATGCCGTGGAGGACCTTATCCAGCTGCAATTCCCGGTGGTCCTCCGCCATGAGTTCCACCGCAGCGCCGGCCAGGTTGGCGTCGGAGGGCAGCACGTCGCCAAAGGGGGTCTCCACAATGGCCTCTTTGGGGTCCACGCCGTTGATGGTCACGTCATAGACGGAGTATTTGATTTTTCGTTTGTCCACTCCTAGACCCGAGGTGGCGTTGGCCTGGGGGTCAAAGTCGCACAGCAGGACCTTTTTCCCAAGGTCGCGGAGGGCGGCGGTGAGATTTACGGCGGTGGTGGTTTTGCCCACGCCGCCCTTCTGGTTGACCACCGCAATGATCTTGCCCATTCTGTTTCCTCTCTTTCTGTGTGTTTCACGTGAAACTTTTTATGGGGCCGTTTCGGATGTTTCACGTGAAACATCCACCGTCTCCTCCGTAATGACCACGGAGTAATTCCGCCCGATGGGCTTTTCCGAATGGGTCAGAAAACGCCAGGCGGGGTAGGCCAAAAGGACCGCCAGCAGCGTAAAGAGCACTGCCCAGAGGATGGCCCCCCGAAGCCGTGCCCGCAGACGCTTCACCTGCTCCTCGGGGCTCAGAGGACGGCGCCTCTGGGCGCGTTTGGCAGGTCCGGGGTTCTTCCGCAGGGGAAGGTGAATGGCAGTGGCCGGGTCCACCGGGTATTTCTGCATTTCCGTCAGACAATCCTGGCAGAACACCTGCCCGGGGCCCACGTCCCGCCCGCATTTCAGACATCCCATACCTTCACCTCCCAATTAATTTCCCCTATTGTACTATAGAAATTCCCGTTCGTAAAGAGGAAAGGCGGATTTTTTGGGAAAAGTCAGCCTATTTATCTGTAGGGGAGGCATTTATGCCTCCCTCCGCACCGTAACTTGCAGCCCCTTGATTTTTCACACAGAGGGAGGGATGAATCCCTCCCCTACAGTACAGAAAAGAGGGGAGCCGGAAATTTTTCCGGCTCCCTTGGGGTGTTATTCTTCCTTATCCTTATTTTTGCCTTTCGGGAATAAGCCAAAGAGCAGGCCGAAACACAGTCCCAGGGAAATGCCCAGGGCCAGGTTGTCCGTAGCCACACCGATGGCCGTGCCGAGGCAGAGGCCCAGAGGAAGGCCAATGGACAGGGAATTGCTCTCTTCCTGGTTCTTATTTTCGTCCATGGCTTACTGCGCTCCTGCCAGAATTCTGGCCAGCTCCGAATCTCCGTCCAGGACCACGGTTTTCTCGTCGCCCTTCAGGCTCTGCTTCAGGGCGTCCAGAGCCAGGGTGAATTCGTAGAAGGCCTTCTTGTCCTCGGTGTCGTAGGCCTCTGCCAGCAGACGCATATACTCCTGCTCGCCTTCGGCCTCCAGCTTGGCGGCGTTGGCCTCGGCATCGGAAACCAGGATGTTCACCTGCTTATCCACGTCGTTGCGGATGATGGAGGCTTCGTAGTTGCCGTCGGCGGTGTACTTTTCCGCCATCTGGTTCCGCTCGGAGATCATGCGGCCGTAGACCGCGTTCAGGTTGCTTTCAGGCAGGTCGAACCGCTTGATTTTCACGTCCTCCACCCGGATGCCGTAGGTTGCGGCCAGGGCGTCCACGTCGGTGGCGATGCTCTCATAAATGGTGTTCCGCTTGGCGCCGTCCTCCATGTTGATGATGTCCGACTGGGCCAGGGTACCCATGACGGTTTTCAGCTCGTTGTAGGTCAGGGCGTCGAGCCGCTGCTCCGCAACGCTGGAGGAGCCCAGGGTCTGGTAGAACAGCTTGGGGTCCGAAATGGACCAGAGGATGTAGCAGTCCACGGTCATGTTCTGCTTGTCGGAGGTCAGGACCTCAGAGGGCGGAATGTCGTAGAGCTGGGTGGCCTTGCTGAAATACTTCACGCTGTCGATAAAGGGGACCTTGAAGTGGAGGCCCGGCTGGGCGGTGGTGGAGATGATTTTGGAGAAGCGCACCGTGCAGGCGTATTCATTCTCCCGGACGGTGAACATACTGTTCAGGGCCACAAACAGGGCCAGAACCAGAATGAGAATCAAAAGGGTGCGTTTTTTCATAGGTTATTCCCCCTCATTGGCGGCAGGCGCCGTGAATCCTTCCAAGGGCAGAAGCATCTGCACATCGTCTCCGGAGCCGGTGTTCACATAGAGCTTCACACCGGGCAGCACCTGGGAAATGGCCTCGTAGTACATCCGGGACCGGGTAATGGCGGGATTCTGGGCGTACTGGCCATACATGGCCTCGAACATGGCGATCTGCTCCAGGGCCTCGTTGATGCGCTTCTGCTTCAGGTATTCGGCGTTCTGAATCAGCTTGTCGGCCTTTGCCTGGGCCTGGGGCAGCTGGGCGTTCTGGTAGGCCTTGGCGTCGTTGATGACGGTTTCTGCCTGCTGTTTGGCGGTTTCCACGGCCTTGAAGGCCTCAATGACCTCCTGGGTTGGGGGCTCGGCGTCCTGGATTTTCACGTCCATCAGGCTCAGGCCGATGTCGTATTCCTCCAGAATCTGGGTCACCAGGTCCTTCACCTGGCGCTGGATGTCCTCCTTGCCCGTGGTGAGCACGGCGTCCACGCTGGTGGAGCCAACTACGTTGCGGACCTGGCTCTGGATAAGGTTGCGGAGAATCAGCTCCGGGTCGTTGGAGGAGTAGAGGAACTGCACCGGGTCGGAAATTTTATACTCCACAAAGAAATCCACGTTGACGATGTTGTAGTCTCCGGTGATCATGGCGCTTTCTCTCTCGTCAAAGAAGTCCGGGTTCTGGCTGTTGTAGCCCAGTTCGATTTTCTGGTAGACATTCACGTCCACCTTTTCCACCTGCTGGATGCCCAGGGGTAGCTTGAAGTGAACGCCTGCGTCGGTGACATCGGTGACAGCGCCGAAAGTGGTGACCACGGCCTGCTGCTTGT
>DVJG01000188.1 GCA_018710805.1 Candidatus Faecousia faecipullorum | reverse complement strand
TACAACATCATTTTCGCCTGGGAGGAACTAAAAAATCTCGCCCGGGAGGATCTGGACGCCGCCCGGCGGCGGCTGTGCGACCTGCTCAGCAGCTTCGCTGGCTTCACCAAATGCCGCCTGGTGCTGGTGTTTGACGGCTACAAGCAGAAGGGCAGTCCCGGAGAGAAGAGCCGCTATCACAACATCCAGGTAGTCTACACCCGGGAAGGGGAGACCGCCGACGCCTACATTGAAGCCCTGGCGGACGAGATCGGCGGCAACTATGCTGTGCGGGTGGCCTCCTCCGACGGCCTGGTCCAGCTCAGCTCCTTCCGCAGCGGCGTTCTTCGCATGACCGCCCGGGAGCTGAAAGAAGAGGTTGACCTTGCCCGGAAGGAAATGGAAGGGCACTATCATAAATAAGGAAAAACTTTTCTTTTCGGCAAATTGTGCTATAATGGGCGTATCACCCCAATAGGAGGCATTTCCATGGAAGAGAAAACCATATTTGTTCCGGAGCCAAAGGAATGCCCGGCGGAAAAATATGACCGCAAGGTCACCCACCTTTTCCGGGCCATTCTGCGCATGGTGGAGCACATCATTGCGGCGCTCACCATCCTCATTCTGGCTCTGGCCCTGTGCCTGGAGGTCTACCGCATGGTCACCGAGGGCCTTTCCTATGTATCCAACCTGGAACACGCCCTGCACACCCTTCTGACCATTGTGGTAGGCATGGAATTCGTGCGGATGCTCATTGACACCACCCCCGCCAGCATTCTGGAAGTGCTCACCGTGGCCATCACCCGCCACGTGATTTTAAGCCACGACGACCCCTTAAGCAACGTTGCCTGCATCGCCTGCATTGCGGGGCTTTTCGCCATCCGGCGTTTTCTGATTCCCAAGAACGAAATGAAGGAAACCCTGGTGGAGGAGCTTTAAAGAATATGTGGTTTTTGTTTGCGCTGGGCTCTGCGGTGTTTGCGGCCCTGACCTCTATTCTGGCAAAAATTGGCATTGGCGGCGTGGGCTCCAATCTGGCCACCGCCATCCGCACCGCCGTGGTTCTGATTCTGGCCTGGGGCATGGTGTTTCTCACAAATGAGCAGGGGGGCCTTGTGGGCATCAGCCGGAAGAGCTGGCTGTTTCTGATTCTCTCGGGCCTTGCCACCGGAGCCTCCTGGCTGTGCTACTACCGGGCCCTGCAAGTGGGGGATGTGTCCAAGGTGGTTCCCGTGGACAAGCTCAGCACCGTCATCACCTTAATTCTGGCCTTTGCCCTGCTGGGGGAGAAGTTCACCTGGAAGTCTGCCCTGGGGGCCGTCCTCATTACGGCGGGAACCCTCGTCATGATTCTCTGAGGGAGGCCCTTTTATGAAAATCGGAAAATCAGTCCTGTGTCTTCTCATGGCCCTGTGCCTGCTGTCCGGCTGCGGAGCATCGGAAACCCCTCCGGCGCCGGAAACCACCGAAACCGTCACCCAGGCCACCGAGGTCACCCAGGTCACCGAGGAAACCCAAAGCGCCCCCGACGCCCAGGCCACGGTGACCCAATTCGCCGAAGCCTACTTTGCCGGAGACGCCGATACCCTGAAAACCTTTCTCTCGGGGGACTTTACAGGCAGCGTCACCACCTACGACCCCACCACAGGCCCTGTTCTAGGGGAGATCATCAAGGGCCTGGGCGTGCCGGAGGACATGGTCCGGGACGGATGGGCCTTTGCTTCCGTAGAGTTCCGCAGCACCCCGGAATTTGACAACTACCGCTATTTGCAGGTGAATCTTGTGTTGGAGGACGGGCAGTGGAAGGTAGCTTCCTACGAAGAGACATAAAAAATCGTACCGGATATTTCTCCGGTACGATTTTTTGTTTCTCAGGCGGCCTGGTCCATGGCGGGCACGTCCAGGTAATTTTCCGGGTTCTGCCGATAGGCAAGCCCTTCGGCAATCCAATCCCGGCACTTCTGCAGGCCCTCGCCTACCAGGCCCATGGTCCGGTCGTAGGAATCCTTGGCGGCCTGGAGGGTAGCGCCGCTGATGCCGAAGAGGCTCTCCCAGCTGTCCTCCTTCTCCTTGTCCAGAGGCAGAATGTGATACTTGCCGTCTACCAGGTTCACCCAGGTGGGGAGGATGTTGGTGTCCGCCACGTACACCTCGCCCAGGGAGTTCTTCTCAAAGGTCACGCTGTAGAGGACGCCGTCCTCGGTGTAGCCTGCGGGGGCGGTGGAAATGAGGCCCGTGCGCTGGTTGGAAACCGCGTTGCCCATGGAATAGAGCACCACGGTTTTGTGCTCCGGGTCGGTGGTGCTGGTGAGCAGGTCCATGGGCTGGACCACGTGGGGATGGCCGCCCACCACCACGTCAAAGCCCAGGTCACAGAACTTCTGGGCCATGGCCACATGGGCTGCGGGCTGGGTCAGGGCGTATTCCTGGGGGCCCCAGTGGATCTGGATCATGGTGGCCTCGGCCCCTGCCGCCTTCATCTCGGCAATATACTGCTCCAGCTCCGTGTACATCTTCTGGGGGTTCGAGGGCACATAGCTGTTGATATGGCCGTAGCTCAGGCCCACCATGGGGTTGCCGTTCATGCTGGGGTAGGAGCCGGAGCCGTCGGAGGTTTCGTAGGTGTAGCAGACGATGCCCACCTTGATGCCGCCGACGTCCTTGATGATATACTTGGGCTCCTCGGGAGTAGCCATGGTGCCGATGACGTCAAAGCCCTTGCTCCGGGCCACTTCGATGGTACGCAGGAAGCCGTCGGCGGTGGTGTCGAAGCAGTGGTTGTTGGCGGTCATGAGCACGTCGAAGCCCGCATATTTCAGGGCGTCGTCGATTTCATCGGGACAGTTGAAAAGGGGATTGCCCTGGTAGGGCTTTGCGGGGCCTGCCGTGGTGGTTTCCAGGTTGGCCATGGCCAGGTCGGCGCTTTCCACATAGTCCTTGATGAAGCGGAACATATAGTCATAATTATAGGAGCCGTCCTCCTGGAGACCCGAGCGGATAAGCTGGATGTGCATGAGCACGTCTCCCGTGGAGAGGATGGTGCCCCGATTCACCACTTCCGGCGCCGTGGGCTCCGGCGGTGCGGTGGTCTCCGGGGCGGTGGTTCCCTGGGTGGTGTTCCCGGGGGCAATGGTCACATTGGGACTATTCTGGACCGTGGACCTGGAGGGATTCAGTGCGAGATTCACGCACAGAAACACCACCAGCCCCGTCAGGGCAATGAGAATGACAATGAGTACGGTCAGCAGGGTCTGAGCCCCGGAATTTTTGCGTTTTCTGTGTCTCTGGGACATTTCGTTTCCCCTTTCTTATTCCAGTAAGTAGCGGCAGACCTCTTTTGTCTGCCCGTTTTGCAGATAGTACCGGGGTACCCGGCGGCTGATGCCGCAGGCGAATTCATAGTTGAAGCTCCCGGCGGCTTCGGCGATGTCCTCCATGGTAATGGCGTTGTCCCCGTCCCGGCCGATGAGGGTGACTTTGCTCCCCACCTCCACGCCGGCAATGCCGCTGACGTCCGCCATAAGCTGGTCCATGCAGATGCGGCCCAGAATCGGGGCCTTCTGCCCGTTGATGAGGACGTAAAACCTTCCGGAAAGCTGGCGGCGGTAGCCGTCGGCATAGCCCACGGCCACGGTGGCCACGCGGGTATCCCTGTCCGTTACGAAGGTGCCGCCGTAGCTGACCTCCCGGCCTGCGGGCAATACCTTCACATGGGTCACCCGGCTGTACCAGGCCATGGCAGGCTCCAGAGGCAGCCTCTCCGGCGCCACCTCCCGGCTGGGATAGAGGCCGTAGGTCACAATGCCCGAGCGGACCATTTCGTAGTGGTTTTCAAAATTCATCAGGCCCGCGGAGTTATCCAAGTGCCGGATGGGAATTTCCAGGCCCCGAAACCTGAGCATTTTGCAGAAGATGTCAAAAAGCTCCCCCTGGGCCTTTGCCCGGCTCAGGTCCCGGCAGTCGGCAGTGGCAAAGTGGGAAAAGATGCCCTCGGCCCGGAGATTGGGCAGGTTCGCGATTTTCACGCAGAGGTCGGCGCTTTCCGCGTCCACCTGAAAGCCGATGCGGCTCATGCCCGTGTCCACTGCGAAGTGGAAGGGGGCCGTTACCCCGGCCTCCGATGCCGCTTTGGAAAGCGCCGCCGCGTCCTCCCAGGAGAAAACCGCAGGCCGGATGCCTTTTCTCACCGCCTGGGGGAAGGCCGCCACAGGGGTATAGCCCAAAATCAGAATGGGCTTTTGAATCCCCGCCTGCCGCAGTTCCAGGGCCTCCAGCATGGAGCTGACCCCAAAGAAGGCGGCTTTTTCTTCCAGATGGCGGGCCAGGGGCACGGCCCCATGGCCATAGCCGTCGGCCTTGATCACCGCCATGACGTCCACCCCCGCCTTCCGGCGGACCGCGTCAAAGTTCCGGGAGACGGCATCTAAATCAATGGTGACGTAGGATGCGTCAAAATCCATGGTGCGCTCCTTTCCGCAAAGTTTCGGATTTTTGACCATTCTACCATAGGATGGCCAAAAAGTAAACCCGCCCATTCTTAAGGTTTTTGTAAACTTTGGCCGCTGTTATCCTTCTGTCCGTTGACAGGGGACTTTTGGAAAGCTATACTGAAAGACAAGAGGTGATAGTATGAATCCATCCAAATTATCCAGTTTTCTTTCCCGGTTTGCCCTGCCTGCTCTGCTGATTGTGCTGGGGCTTCTGCTGCTCATTAACCCCGACTCCGCCTCGGCCTTTGTGGCCCGTATTCTGGGCTACGGCCTGGTGGCCGCCGGGGTGGTCTTCGCCGTGGCAGCCCTTACCCGTCCCTTCCATGTGGCAAGCGCCGTTCTTGGGGCCCTGGTGTGTCTTTCCCTGGGGGTGTGGCTCCTGCGCAATCCCCTGGCCCTGGCCCGGGGTGCAGGCCGTCTTGTGGGAATCCTGCTGGCCATTCGGGGCGGTCAGGAGGTATTCTCCGCCTTTGACACCCGCAGCCGTCTGCTGGCCCTGCCTGCGCTGCTTCTGGGCATCGTGCTGATTCTTCTGCCCATGACCACTTCCCGGCTGCTCTTCTCCTTCTGCGGCGGTCTGTCCCTGGTGGGAGGCATTGTGCTTCTTGTGTACCGCCTGCGGCAGGGTCCCCCCTCGGACCCCAACATCATCGACGCCCTATGATTCTCGGCGTGACGGAGCTACGGGGCAGAACCGGACACGCTGCCGGAAGGGAGCTGCTCTCGGCCCTCTACCGCCGGGAAACCGGAAGGGATTTGCCGGAAATCCTCACATCCCCCCGGGGAAAGCCCTATTTTCCCCAGGGGGACTGGCATTTTTCCATTTCCCACACCCCTCGCCGGGCCTTCGTTGTTCTGGCCCGGGAGCCCGTGGGCCTGGACGCCGAGGAGCTGGACCGGCCCCTCTCTCCCAGGCTGCCGGAAAAAATTCTCTCCCCCGGGGAGCTTCGGCGCTATGAAGCCGCCCCGGAAAAGCAACGGGCCCTTCTTTCCCTCTGGGTTCTCAAAGAGGCCCAGGCGAAATTCACCGGGGAAGGGCTCCGGGGATTTCCCTGCCGCACAGACTTTTCTCCCGACGACCCCCGGCTGCTGGAAATCCAGGGCTGCATTGCGGCCCTTATCACCGCCTCGGGGCGCACCATTTCTCAGGAGGACATCTATGTTATTTGACACCCACGCCCATATGGACGACAGCGCCTTTGACGCCGACCGGGAGGCCCTTCTGGCCGCCCTGCCGGAAAAGGGCATCGGCCTGCTCATGAACCCGGGCTGCAGCCTGGCCTCCTCCCGGAACGCCGTGGCCCTGGCGGAAAGCTACGACTACATCTACGCCGCCGTAGGCTCCCATCCCGACGCCGCCCGGGAGGTATGCCCCGAAGTGATTGCCGAATATCGAGCGTTATGTAAACTTCCCAGGGTAAAGGCCATTGGAGAAATCGGCCTGGACTACCACTATGAGGACGTCCCGAGAGACATTCAGCAGGCGGCTTTCCGCTCCCAGATGGCTCTGGCGGCGGAATTGGACCTTCCTGTCATCGTCCACGAGCGGGAGGCCCACGAGGACGGCATGAGAATTGTGGAGGAATTTCCCGGGGTCACCGGGGTCTTCCACTGCTACTCCGGGTCTCTGGACATGGCGAAGTGGCTCATAGCCCGGGGCTGGTACATTGGCTTTACAGGGGTTCTGACCTTCAAGAACGCCCGAAAGGCCCTGGAGGTGGCAGGGAACATCCCCCTGGACCGCATCGTCCTGGAAACCGACTGCCCCTATATGTCCCCGGAGCCCTTCCGGGGAAAGCGCAACGACCCCGGGAAGCTCTACCGCATGGCGGAGCGTCTGGCGGAGCTGCGGGGCATGACGGTGGAGGAAGTTCAGGAGCGCACCTTCGAGAACGGCAGACGCCTTTATCGAATTTGACAGAGCACGCACATTTTCCCACCTGCGGAATACCATGGAATGAGCCTGGGTGCTCAAAACATTTTGCAGGAGGTACGTTTATGTGCAACAATGGCGGTAACTGGTGGTGGATCATCATCCTGATCCTGCTGTTCAGCGGATGCGGCTGCAATCTCGGCATGAACAACAACTGCTGCCCCGGCAACTGGAACGGCTGCGAGACCAACAATAACAACAACTGCTGCTGCTAAAAAAGAAGGGCGCCCCGGACGGGGCGCCCCAGGCTGCAAACTCTGCGAGGCTTTTCTGACAAGCTGAAGGGTTCCCCGGATGGGGCGCCCATTTTTTATGCAAAGCGGCGGCTTCTCCATGGAACGCCGTTTCACACAAAATTCCACCAGCGCAGCGCATGGGCCTCTCCCACGGCGCTGACCTTTCTCGCCAGCTCCGCGCAGGCGGCGGCGAACTCCTCCTCCTTTTTCAGGGCGGCGTAGACCCGCAGCTTCCGGAAAAGGGCGTCGGCTTCCTCCATGGGGGTGTGGTCGCAGAAGCAGGCCCGGAACCTGTCCCAGCGCTGCCAGGCGGCGTCTGCCCGGGCTTCCAGGCTCAGGGCGGTTTCAAAGTCCCCTTCGCAGACCGTCTTCGCCGCCAGCTCCAGGTCCCGGGCCACCGGAGCATGAATTCGCTCCATGCAGATGCTTACCCCCAGGGAAATCCCCAGAAGCAGCACAAGGCAGACGGCCCCCAGCTTGGCCCGCTTCATGGATTGCCGTCCTTTCCCAGAAAGAAGACCCTGTCCTGGCCGTCCACCGTGAGAAACAGGGTGTCCCGGGGGGCAGCGCCGTGCTGAGACAGAATTCTATGGAGCCAGGCTTCGTCCTTCCCGGCCCGGCGGAGATTCTCCCGGGACACATAGCCATCGGAGATGATGGTCACAGGCAGGGACTGGGGCTTTGGGCGTATCCCCGCCTCCTTGGCGGCAGCGGGCTTCTCGGCGGGGTAGGGGAACACGGAAAGGTGGCCGTTGGTCTCCAGAATGGCGTACTGCACCGTGGCGATGTCCAGCACGTCCTTTTCCCGGAGCTGGCCCGTAAGCTCATCCAGGCTCAGCCGGGTGCGTCTCAGGGCCGCCCGGTCCAGTTTTCCGTTGTCAATGAGAATCACAGGCCTGCCGCAGAGAAACCGCCGCAGAGCCACGCTTTTGAGAATCAGCCCCGACAGCACCAGCTCTCCGCCCAGAATGGTGAGAATGGGTACAAGCCCCGAGTACAGGGGTATGGCCCCGTCCTGCATGGGAATGGCGGCCAGGTTCGCAAGAAGCATGGTCACCACAAATTCCAAGGGTTCCATTTCCCCGATCTGCCGCTTGCCCATGAGCCGGACACAGAAAATCAGCACCAGATATAAAAGCATTGTGCGAAAAAAGCATAACGCCAATATAACCACCTCTACGCTAGATTGCCCGAGGCGGCGGAGAATATGCGAAAGCCCGGCTGCGGCTCAGCATTTCCCTCTGTATCACTCAAAGATTCTCTATTTCCTTCACAATTTCATCCACTTCTCTGCCGCTGGTATCCACCTTTACGGTGTCCAGCTTTTCATACAGTGCAATTCGCGCTAAACTTCTTCCCAGCACATCTTCTGAGCGAAGGCCCTGCCTTATGTCTTTTCTCAATCTGGCTTCCAGGGTTTCTGCATCGCACAGAAGGGAAACGGTTTTTATTTCACAGTCTGTCCCATCGATATTTTCAAGGATTTCATCCATGATTCTCTGCTGGTGCATGACCCAGCAGAAAATCACGTTCTCGTATGCGGAGCAGTGAAGGAACTGGTTTAACAAAAAGCAGATATTCTCCATGACCATGCGCTTCGTCTCTTCGGTTACCTGAAACGGGTCGGCGTCCCAGCACCAATCGCCATCCAGGAAAACGCTGTTGCGGAGTCTCCGTTTCAGCCGCTGGCAGACCGTGGTTTTCCCAACGCCCATGGTGCCGCCGATCAGATACAGCTTTTTCATTTGCAGTGCCTCCTCCGAAAGTTCTTCTACGATTCTATCACAATTCCCAGCTCCTGGAAACGGTTTCGCAAAATAAAAAAGCTCCCCAGGACGTACAAAAACCGCGGTGGTGACCGCGGTTTTTGTACAAGAAAAGAGGAGAGGAAAAAATGAAAAAGAGGAAGGTAGCAAATTCATCGGGGCCAGCCCTGCCGACCGAGAGGCCGTTGGCTGTTTGACTTTCTGGCTTTATTTTATCCAAAAGTTATTAAGGAAAAAAGTGTGAAAATATTAAGTTCCTATGAAGTTCTGTGACGCATTTTCTGCAAAGGCATTTTTATTTTTCTCGTTATCCAAAAAGAAATTATTGACATTCGATAATTTTTATGGTAAACTCTCCCCATCGGAGGTGTTAACCATGTCAACCAAGCGTTCCGCGACCATTACCCTCTGGCTCACGAGAGTCATGTTTTTTCTGGTTCTTTTGCTTCTTTTCACTATGCCGGCCTTTCTGCGGTGGTACCACAGCTTCCGCAGTCTCTCTCCCGCCGCAGGCATGGCCATCCTTGTGGCCTTCTACCTCTGCGCCCCG
The DNA here is from genome assembly GCA_018710805.1 of Candidatus Faecousia faecipullorum. Taxonomy (GTDB): domain Bacteria; phylum Bacillota; class Clostridia; order Oscillospirales; family Oscillospiraceae; genus Faecousia; species Faecousia faecipullorum. Next base: position 1,188 of record DVJG01000188.1, on the reverse strand, counting down.
GGGGTGCTGTACGCCCTGTACAGCATCGGGGCCCTGCTTCGCCGCATTCTGGCGGGACAGGTCTTCGTTGGGGCCAATGTGTCCGCCCTGCGGCGTCTGCGGTGGTGCTGCGCCTGGGTGTGCCTGGTGTGTCTGCCTGCGGCGTTTTTCTACCCGCCGCTGTGCTTTATGACCATGCTCATGGGCTTTCTGGCCCTGACGGTCAGCGTGGTGAAAAACGTCATGGCGGCGGCGGTGGAACTGCGGGAAGAAAACGACCTGACGGTGTGAGGTGGGTTATGGCGATTATCGTAAACCTGGATATGATGCTGGCCAAGCGGAAAATGACCTCTCTGGAGCTGGCTAACGCCATCGGCATGACCCCGGCGAATCTGTCCATTCTGAAAACCGGAAAGGCCAAGGCCGTGAAGCTGTCCACCATGGACGCCATCTGCCGGGCTCTTGACTGTCAGCCCGGGGACCTCTTTGAGTTCCGGGAGGACGACGACCCCTGGAAGCGGTAAAAAACGCTTCTGATGCTGTCAAAAAGGAGGCAAACATATGGAAGAAACCCCAATCCTTCCCCGGTTTCCCATGGGGAAACGGGAGGCTTTCTACGCAGTTTTCTTATTTTTCATCAATCTTCTTCTCTGGGACAGCCTGCTCTACGGAGGCGGGTTCAACCTGGGCTTCTCCCTGGGGATTCTGGGAATCCTGGGAACCACGGCCTGGTATCTTAAATCCTCCGGAGCCCGGTTCGGCGGCTATGCCGGGAGCCTTCTGATACTCACCGCAGTGATCGCCGCAGGGTATGCCCGGTCCGGCGATGAAACTCTCAAGGTGCTCCTGCTCCCGCCCATGACCCTGGGGGCAAGTCTCGCCTTTCTTCTGGCGGCAGGCCAGAACCGCCGGGACCCCGGCACCCTTGGCACCCTTCTGGACAGCTTCCGGGGCATTTTCCCTCTGGGCTTCGGCAGCATGGGCCCTGCGGTCCGGGGAATGCGAATGCCCGGCAGCGCCGAAAAAAAGCAGGTGGGTCCCGCCCTTTTGGGTCTTCTGCTGGCAGTTCCCGTGGTGGGCATTCTCATTTTCCTGCTGACCCGGGCCGACGCGGCCTTTGCGGCCATCTTCGCCCATTTCCCGAAAATCCAGCTGTCGGAGCCCATTCTGGATTTGATTTTCGGGGCCTTCTTCGGTCTTCTGTTCTAC
>DVJG01000187.1 GCA_018710805.1 Candidatus Faecousia faecipullorum | reverse complement strand
AGACGGCATGGAAAAATCCATGCCGTCTCTTTTTGCGTTATCAATTATTCGCCGTAGCCCATGGGGTTGTTCTTCTGCCAGTTCCAGGAATCCCGGCACATATCCTCCAGGGTCTTCTCAGCCTTCCAGCCCAGGACCTCCCGGCTCTTGGCGGGGTCTGCGTAGCAGGTGGCCAGGTCGCCGGGGCGGCGGTCCACAATGGCGTAGGGGATTTTCACGCCGTTGGCGGTCTCGAAGGCCTTCACCATGTCGAGGACGCTGTAGCCCACGCCGGTGCCCAGGTTGAAGACCTCACAGCCATGGTTCTCCACAGCGTAGCGGATGGCCGCCACATGGCCCTTGGCCAGGTCCACCACGTGGATGTAATCCCGGACGCCGGTGCCGTCGGGGGTATCGTAGTCGTTGCCGAAGACGCTGAGCTTCTCCCGGCGGCCCACAGCCACCTGGGTGATAAAGGGCATCAGGTTGTTGGGGATGCCACGGGGGTCCTCGCCCATGGTGCCGCTCTTGTGGGCACCAACGGGGTTAAAGTACCGCAGAAGCACAATGCTCCACTGGGGGTCAGCCTTTGCCATGCCGGAGAGAATCTGCTCGGTCATGTACTTGGTCCAGCCATAGGGGTTGGTGCAGTTTCCGGTGCGGCTGGTCTCCCGCAGAGGCATTTCGTTATCCCCGGAGTAGACGGTGGCAGAGGAAGAGAAGATGATGTTCTTGCAGCCTGCCTCGCCCATGACCTTGGTGAGCACCAGGGTAGAGTTCAGGTTATTGTCGTAGTACCGCCAGGGCTGTGCAACGCTCTCGCCCACGGCCTTCAGGCCGGCGAAGTGAATGACGGCGGCAATCTCATTTTCAGCGAAGATCTTCCGGAGCAGCGCCTCGTCCCGGACGTCGCCCTCGTAGAACTTGACGCTCTTTCCGGTGAGCTCCCGGACGCGCTCCAGGCTCTTGGGGTTACTATTGCAGAGGTTATCCACCACCACGACTTCGTAGCCGCTTTCCAGCAGCTCCACGCAGGTGTGGGAACCGATGTATCCGGCGCCGCCAGTGACTAGTATGTTCATATATTGATCCTCCTGTGGTTTGTTTTTCTTCCCGTTTAGTATATCACGCCCTGTCCTCACTTGCAAGGGTCCGGGAAAATTTTACCTCCCAAAGTCACTGGGGAAAGCGCTTCTGCTGGGTGGCGTACTGGTAAGGGGTCATATGCCGGGCGCGTTTAAACAGCTGGATGAAGTGGGACACATTTTCAAACCCGCAGCTGCGGCTCACGTCCTGGACCGCCTCGCCGTTTCGCAGAAACAGGCAGGCATAGGAAATGCGGACGCTGTTGAGATAGTTCATGTAGGTCATGCCCGTCATCTCCTTGAACCGGGCACAGAAATGGTACTTACTGTACCCCGCCATGGCCGCCGCTTCGTCGATGGTCACTTTTCTTCCGTAGTTCTCATGGGTCCAGCGGATTACCTCCTGCAAAGAGCTGCCCTTGAACCGGGCATTGGCAGGGCTGGTGCGCTCCGGCTCTCTGTGCCGGGACAAAATGAGAAACAGATTCAAAATATAGGGAATACACTCCAAAAGCGCCCCGTCGTGGTAGATGAGGCCGTCCACAATGTCCATGGCCTTTTCAAATTCCGGGCAGACGTACCCCAGCTCCCCCAGGCTGCACCCTTGCAGGGCCAGAAGATTGGGCACATTCAAATACCGTTCCATCTCCTGGAAGCAGACCTTGATGACATACATACTGCCGCTTCCCGGCTGGATGGCATTGGAATGGACCGTATAAGGAGGAACGACAAACATCTGCTGGCCTCCCAGTTCAAAGCGCTGGTTGTCAATCACAATTTCACCACATAATTCATCACACAGAAGAATCTCCAAGGTGTCCGCATAATGGAGGGGCACAATGTCCTCCTCCGGGAATTCCTTGATGTTGATGGTGTAGGGCATTTGTGCAGAAAATACAAATTGTTCCTCAAACCCATTGGGAAGCTGGCTGTTAAAATAGACACATTGCATAAAATCTTCTCCAAAATTCCGGGGTTTCCAGGACGGTTTCCGCAAAAGCGCCGCCCCTTAGACCCCTGGTTCCACCCGGTGGTTCCAGAGATTTGCATCCCTTCTTTCAGGACCCGAGGGAGGCATCCAGGGAGTCTTTTTGGGCCGCTCCGGCCCTTCTCTTCAAAAAGCATACCACAGAATTCGCAAGATTGCAATATTTTCCCGAAAGATTGGGATTTGCTTTTTTCTCCGGAACCATTATAATAATAGTATCCAATCGGCACATTAACCATCCAATTTGAAATACTGAAAGGAGTTATTCCCAATGAAACGGTCCGAAATCAACAAAGCACTGAAAGAGCTGGAAGCCATGTGCGCCGAGTACAAGTGCTACCTGCCCCCCTTCTGCCACTTCACCCCTGAGCAGTGGCAGAACATCGGCCACGAGTACGACGAAGTCCGGGACTGCATGCTGGGCTGGGACATCACCGACTACGGCATGGGCGACTTTGACAAGATGGGCTTCTCCCTCATCACCATCCGCAACGGCAACCAGAAAATGCAGGACAAGTACCCCAAGGTCTACGCCGAGAAGCTGCTGTATCTGAAAGAGGGCCAGTATTCCCCCAACCACTTCCACTGGTACAAGACCGAGGACATCATCAACCGCGGCGGCGGAAACGTCCTGATCCGTGTCTATAACTCCAACCCCGACGAGTCCATCAACTACGAGACCGACGTCACCGTCCACACCGATGGCCGGACCTACACCGTCCCCGCCGGCACCCAGATCCGTCTGACCCCCGGCGAGAGCATCCACATCCAGCAGTACATGTACCACGATTTTGAGGTGGAACCCGGCACCGGCAACGTGCTTCTGGGTGAAGTGAGCCAGTGCAACGACGACAACACCGACAACCGCTTCAACCCCCCTGTGGGCCGCTTCCCCGCCATTGAGGAGGACGAGGAGCCCTATCGTCTGCTGTGCAACGAGTACCCCGCCGCAAAGTGAGGAAATCATGATGGATGTTGTTGCTCTGGGCGAACTGCTGATTGACTTCGCCTGCCTGAATACCGATTCCGACGGCTATCCCACCATGGCCGCCCATCCCGGCGGCGCTCCCGCCAACTTCCTGGCGGCGCTGACCAAATTCGGCGCAAAAACCGCCCTGCTGGGCAAGGTGGGCACCGACGCCTTCGGCAAAATGCTCACGGGAACCCTGCAGAAAGCAGGTATCGAGACCCGGGGCTTGGTCTGCGCCGACGATGTGTTCACCACCCTGGCCTTTGTCACCTTCGACGAGCACGGTGACCGGGAGTTCTCCTTCTCCCGGAAGCCCGGTGCCGACACCTGCCTGAACTTTGACGAGCTGGACCTGTCCCTCATCGACGAGGCCAAGGTGTTCCACTTCGGCACCCTGTCTCTCACCGACGAGCCCGCCCGGACCACCACCCAGAAGGCCGTGGCCTATGCGAAAAAGGCCGGGAAGCTCATCACCTACGATCCCAACCTGAGAAAGCCCCTGTGGCGGGACCTGGAAGAGGCCAAAAAGCAGCTTATCTGGGGCCTGCAGCAGGCCGACGTGGTGAAGATCAGCGACGAAGAGGTGGAGTTCCTCTTCGGTCTGGGTGTTGAGGAAGGCGCCGACTACATCCTCAAGAACCTGGGCGTGAAGCTGGTGTTCGTGACCTGCGGCGCCGACGGCTGCTACTTCAAGAACCCCGTGGCCTCCGGACAGGTGCCCAGCCTCCGGGACATCCAGGTGAAGGACACCACCGGAGCCGGCGACATCTTCGGCGGCAGCGCCGTGTGGAAGCTGCTGCAGTATGGCGTTTCCCCCGAAGCGCTGAACGAGGCCCAGCTTCGTGACGTGGTGACCTTCGCCTGCACCAGTGCAGGTCTCTCCACCACCAGAAGCGGCGGCATTTCCAGCGTGCCCGAATACGAAGAAGTGCTCAAAAGGATGGAAAAACAATGAACCATTCCATTTCCAATGAATTTCTCACCGTCACCGCCGCAGAGGATGGCGCTCAGCTCCAGTCCATTCTGGGCGCCGACGGCACGGAATACCTCTGGCAAGGGGACCCCAAATACTGGTCCGACCGGGCGCTGAATCTCTTTCCCTATGTGGCCCGTCTGACGGAAGGGGCCTACTATCTGGACGGGGAAAAGCACCACATGGACATCCATGGTCTGGCCCCCTACCGCCGTTTTTCCCTGGCGGAAAAAAGCGATACGGCCATGGTTCTGGAGCTGACCTCCAGCGAGGACACCAAGGCCGCCTATCCCAGAGACTTCTCCTTCCGCATTGGCTACGCCTTGGAAGGGGACACCCTGAACGTCACCTTTGAGGTGGAAAACCGGGACGAAAAGGTCATGTACTTTGGTCTCGGCGGACATCCCGGCTTCAACGTGCCCTTGGTTCCGGGCAAGTCCTTTGAAGATTACCGCCTGCGCTTTGGCGAGGCCTGCGCCCCCAAGCGGGTGGGCTTCACCGAGGACTGCTTCCTAAACGACCAGGACGTGCCCTTCCCCCTGGAAAACGGCGACACCCTGCCTCTGGGGCACCACCTCTTCGACGATGACGCCATTGTTCTGCGGGACATGGCACGGCAGGTGACTTTGGAGTGCCCGGGCGAAGCCCACGGCGTTACCGTCACCTTCCCCCAGATGGCCTATCTGGGTCTGTGGCATTGGCCCAGAACCGATGCGCCCTACGTCTGCATCGAGCCCTGGTGTTCCCTGCCCTCTCACAAGGACCAGATTGCCGTCTTTGAAACCCAGAAGGACCTCATTTCCCTCCAGCCCGGTTCCGTCTACCGGAATCTCTGGTCCATTCAGGTCCACGGCCTCTAAAATAAGGAGTACCCTATGAACATTTCCAATTGGGTCATGCACTATGAGGGCTGGGAACCCCTTTCCTGCCAGGCTCCCTGCACCCTGTACAGCGTGCTCTATGACCACGGCAAGATTCCCGACCCCTTCTATGGCCTCAACGAGCGGGAGCTTCAGTATCTGTCGGAAAAGGACTGCGCCTTCGAAACGGTTCTTTCCGCCGATGAGGCCCTGCTTTCCCGGGACTATGTGGAGCTGGTTTTCCACGGTCTTGACACCATCTGCCATATTTTCCTCAACGGCAAGCTTCTGGCCAAGGTGCAGAATATGCACCGGGAATACTGCTTTGAGGTAAAAGATCGGCTGCACCCCGGCGAAAACGTCCTGCGGCTGGAGTTTAAGTCCCCCCGGAAGTTCTTCGCCCAGAAGCAGGCCCGGCACTACGTCTACATGAACGACGGCGACACCCTCCCCGGTGCAGCCCATCTGCGAAAGGCCATGTATCAGTCCGGCTGGGACTGGGGCCCCACCCTGCCCGACATGGGCATTTTCCGCAGCGCCGAGCTGAACGCCTACGATTTTGACCGTCTGGACCATGTGGCTGTCCGGCAGTATCACGAGGACGGCAAGGTCACCGTGGCCCTGGACGTTACCACAATGCACCAGGACGGCTGCGAAATTTACGCCACCCTGGACGGCAAGCGCGTCCGTCTGGAAGATGGCTCCGGCGAAATCACCGTGGAAAACCCCAAGCTCTGGTGGGTCCGGGGCTACGGTGAGCAGCCTCTGTACGACCTCACCGTGGAGCTCATTAAGGACGGCGTGCTCATCGACACCTGCCGCAAGCGCATCGGCCTGCGGACCCTCACCGTCAGCACCGCCAAGGACCCCGACGGGAAGGGAAGCGAATTCTGCTTCGTAATCAACGGCGTGAAAATCTTCTCCATGGGTGCAAACCTGATTCCCATGGACAACCTTCTCAGCCGGGTCACCCGCAAGCGGTGGGAAGACCTGATCCGGCAGGCTCTGGACGCCAACTTCAACACCCTTCGGGTCTGGGGCGGCGGATACTACCCCGACGATGATTTCTTTGACCTCTGCGACCAGTACGGAATTCTGGTCTGGCAGGACTTCATGGTGGCCTGCGCCAACATCTACCTGACCAGCGAAATGGCAGAGGAATTCACCCAGGAGGCTGCCTGCAACTTAAAGCGTCTCCACCACCACCCGAGCCTTGGTCTGCTGGCCGGCAACAACGAAATGGAAGCCGGCGTTCTGGACTGGGGCGCAAGAAACAACCAGCTGGTCCGGGACGACTACACCCGGCTTTATGGCCACATTCTGCCGGAGCTCTGCGACAAGTACGCACCCGACACCTTCTACTGGCCTTCCAGCCCCTCCTCCGGCGGCGGCTTCGACGACCCCAGCAACCCCGCCAAGGGCGACACCCACTACTGGGAGGTCTGGCACGGCGGCGTACCCTTCACCGCCTACCGGGAGCACAGCTTCCGCTTCTGCTCCGAGTACGGCTTTGAGAGCTTCCCCTCCATGAAAACCATCCGCACCTTCTGCGAGGAGAAGGATATGAACTGCTTCTCCCGGGTCATGGAGAACCACCAGAAGTGCAAAGGCGGCAACGGCAAGATTCTGCGGTACCTCTCCGACAACTATCTCTACCCCAGCTCCTTTGAAAATCTGGTCTATGCCTCTCAGCTGCTGCAGGCTGAGGCCATCAAGTACGGCGTGGAGCACTTCCGCCGCCAGCGGGGCTACTGCATGGGCTCCACCTACTGGCAGTTCAACGACTGCTGGCCTGTGGCCTCCTGGTCCAGTGTGGACTGCTTCGGCCGCTACAAAGCCCTGCACTACGCTGCAAAGAAGTTCTACGCCCCTGTGGCCATGGGTCTGTTCCTGGAAAACGGCCGTCTCACAGTGAATGTGGCCAACGAAACCAGGAAGGATTTCCGCGGCACCCTTCGGCTGACTCTCTGCAAGGCCGACATGACCGTGGTGGAGGAAAAATCCTGCACCGTTAACGTGGAAGCCCTGACCTCCGAGGACGTGCTTGTCTACAAGGTCAAAACCACGGACATCTACGACAGCTATTTTGCCGCCGTGCTCTGGGACGAAGAAGGCAATGAGGTCATGCGTCAGGCGGAGCTTATGGTGCCGAGCAAGCACTTCTCCTGGATCAAGCCCCAGATTACCGCCTCCTTCCGGGACGTTCCCGGCGGTGTTGAGATTACGCTGCAGGGCAGCGCCTTTACAAAGGGCGTCTATCTGGATTTCAAGGACTTCGACTGCGTCCTCTCCGACAACTTCTTCTGTCTGACGGACCGGGAGCCCTACCGGGTGGTTGCCAGAACCCAACACAGTGCCCGGGAGCTGGAAGAAAACCTCCTCATCAAAACCGTTTATGACATTCGCTGAAGCACCTACACGTCCGGCGGCGGAACCCATCCGCCGCCGGACACGCACCCGATTCTCAGCTAAGGAAAGGCAGGGGATAAAAATGTATCGGCTGCTTATTGTGGACGAAACCATGGAACAGTGCGAAGCCACCAAGGCCCTTCTGCGCTGGGGCGTCTATGGCATCTCCTCCGTCATCACAGCCACCTCCTACGTGGAGGCCGTGGACAAGGCCATGGACTTAAATCCCCATGTGGTTCTGGTAAATGTCCGGCTGGGAAACCATCAGGGATGGGAGCTGGTGGAGCATCTGCGCTCCATCGGGCTGAAAGCTGCTTACTGTATGCTCTCGGACGACAACGATCCGGACCTCATCCGGGAATCCATGCGTTCCGGCGCCCAGGATTTTCTCCTGCGTCCTCTGCAAAGCCGGGAGATGCGGGCCTTCCTGGAAAGGAATCTGGCCTGCTGCCCCAAAGACAAGTCCGGAAGCGCCTCCGAGGACGACGAGGTTGACCCGGTGCTGGGGGTTGCCTATTCCAGCCTCTCCAAAATCACTAATAAGATTATTCTGGTGGTCCGCAGCAACTACCGCTCGCCTCAGACCCTGATCTCCATAGCCGAGAACCTGAATATGAGCAGTAAGTATATCGGAAGGGTGTTCCTCAAGGATACGGGCATCAAATTTTCCGAATATCTCATGGCTTACCGGATGCTGGAGGCAAAACGCCTCATTGTCAGCAGTCAGGAGAAAATCTCCGCCATTGCAGGCATGGTGGGCTATGTCCAGCTGAACAATTTCTATATCCACTTCAAAAACTACTTTGGCGTGTCCCCCAGCGCCCTGCGGAATTTCAACTTCCCCCAGGCCTCGGCGGAGCTCCCCTCAGGAGAAACCCATGAAAGACCTATTTAATCTCGAAAATCCCTTTATCCATTTCCTGGGCCGGGTGGGCGACATGATTTTGGCCAATCTGTTGTTTCTCATCTGTTCCCTTCCCGTGGTCACCGTCGGCGCATCCTGGTGCGCCGTCCATAAGCTGACCCAGGACATTGTATCCGACCAGGACCAGGGCTTGCTCAAGCCCTTCTTCCGGGCATTTAAGGAGAATTTCAAACAGGCCACCATTGCCTGGCTCTGCATTCTGATCTTCCTCATTGGCATGGGATGCAATCTGCTTCTTGTCATGTCTTACCTGACCGGCAGCACCGCCTCCATCTGCAAAGGCATTGTCATCGCTTTGACAGCTTTGGTGCTGGCCATATCCGGATACCTCTTCCCGCTTATTGTGCGGTATGAAAACAGCCTCCGGCAGCACTTTATCAACGCCACCATTTTAAGCGTTGTGAAGCTCCCCCGAACGGTTGTCATTCTTTTGGTGAACATTCTGCCCTTCATCATCCTGTATTTTTCTGCCCAGACCTTTGTCCGGACCCTTGTTTTCTGGCTGATCATCGGCTTTTCCTTCGCCTGCTACATCACAAGCGCTCTGCTCATGCCCATCTTCCAAAACATGGAGGCCCAGAATACGCCATAAAGCAGAAGCGGCTGCCGAGAAACTCGGCAGCCGCTCTTTTTGGGTTTTTAGAGGGTAAAATCTCCCTGCAGGTACGTCTGTCCGCTGTCACCCAGGAACCATTCCATTCTGCCCGGGGTCAGGACGGGCTTCATGGAGGCGTCAAACTCCATGAGGCTTTCACTGGGGATGGGAATGGTCACGGTTTTGCTTTCGCCGGGCTGCAGCAGGACCTTTTTAAATCCGCAAAGCTGACGAATTCTCGCGGTCGCCATGCCCTGGGTCCGGTGGAGGTACAGCTGGGGTACCGCCCAGCCGGGACGATTCCCGGTGTTTGTCACAGAGAACACAGCCTGCAAGGCATCCTTTTCCGGGGAGGCTTTCAGGGTATAGGCAAAGGTCGTATAGCTCAGGCCGCTGCCGAAGCGGTACCGGGGGGCAGAAGCGTTATAGTAGCTTCCTGCCCGATAGGAGTCCTTGGGATTATAATATACGGGAAGCTGGCCCACAGAGTCGGGCAGGGACACGCTGAGCCGTCCTGCTGGCTCACAGGCCCCAAAGAGCAGCTTCGCAGCGGCCTCGCCTCCGGTGGGACCTGGGTAGAAGCAACAGAAAATGGCATCGGAATATTCCGTAATCTCCGCCATTTCATAGGGGCGTCCGCAGATGAGCACCGTAACCACGGTTTTTCCCGCTTCTTTCAGCGCTTTCAGCAGCTTGAGCTGGTCTCCCGGGAGCCGGAGGCGGCCATCGTCCACGCCTTCGCCGCAGTCCATGGTAACCGTGTCCTGCTTCTTCATGGCGCCGTTGTCCTGGAATACGCCCCCTGTAAAGCGGTTGGACGTGCCGCCCACCGCCGCGATGACCACATGGCAGTCCGCGACCTGTTTCAATGCCTCTGCGATCTGGTTTTCACCCTGTTCAAACATGGGACATCCGGGAGCGTAAATCAGCTCCACGGGGCTGTCTTTCAGCAGCTTTTCCAGGCCCTGCTTCACCGTGGTTCCAACGCCGGGGCGCATGGGGGGCGTGTAGTCACCCAGCTGGTGATACAGGAGGTCCCCGCTGGGGCCCACCAGGCCGATCTTCTGTTTTTTTCCGCTGTCCAAAGGCAAAACGCTTCCTTCGTTTTTCAGGAGCACTGCGGTGTGTTCTGCCAGGGTTTTCACCTGGGGATAGCTGTCCGGAGTGAAGCGGCAATACCGGTCATCTTCGGGGATGTAGGGGTGCTCAAAGAGGCCTCTGCGGAATTTGACCACCAGTATTCGCTTTACCGCCTGGTCGATTTCCGCTTCCGGAATCAGTCCCCGGTCCACGGCCTCCTCCAGCTTCAGAAACGCCGTGTCCCAAAGGCCCATGTCCACGCCTGCGTGAAGGGCCAGGGCACCAGAAGCAGTACGGTCTCCGGTGACGGTGTCTAAGAGGTCGATGGCCCCGCCGTCGGACATAACGAAGCCCTGAAAGCCGTATTCCTCCCGTAAAATGTCCGTGAGAAGCTGACGGTTGCCGTGGCAGTAGACGCCGTCAATCTCATTGTAGGCCGCCATAAAGGCCGTGACCCCTGCGTCAACACAGGCTTTTACAGGGGGCAGGTGGATTTCCCGCAGTTCCCTGGGGCCAATGCGGGCCGCGCTGGCATTGATGCCGCCGGTGGTCTCTCCCTGGGCGCAGAGGTGTTTTGCCACCACCTCCACCCCCTGGCTCTGGATGCCCCGAACCGCTGCGGCGGCCATTTGACTTGCAAGGTAGGGGTCCTCGCCGTAGCACTCCTCACTGCGTCCCCAGCGAGGGTCCCGGAGCACATCCAGCGTGGACACCAGCGCCAAGTCGATGCCCATGGCAGACAGCTGCTGTCCCGCCACCTTGGTAGCCTCCTCCAAAAGCGCCGGGTCAAAGCCACAGCCCACGGCCAGGTTTACAGGCAGCACATAGCCGTCCAGAGCCTGGTGGCCATGGGGGCATTCGGTGCTGAAGAGCACGGGAATGCCCAGGCGTGAACGGTCCAGGACATATTTCTGCACCATATTCCGTGCCTTCACAGAAAGTATGCCTTCCAGGCCCGTGCGGTAGTCCCGGTTATACCAGGGGTCTGCCCGGTGAAGGCCATAGAGGGTCCCAAGGCCGCTGAAATATGCCACCTCGTCCTTGAGGGTCTGGGTCAAGTCTACCTGGTCCCCTTCCCGGGTGTAGCAGTCGATGCCATGAAGCCGCTGGCTCAGCTGGCCCACCTTTTCCCGAAGGGTCATGCGGGAAATAAGGTCGTCGGCCCGCTGTTCCGGAGAATATTCTGGGTTTTTGTAAATTTCCATGACAAATACTCCTCATTGCAAGAAAGGGGCGGCAAAAGCCGCCCCTCAGTATGTCAAAAAAGCCTCGCAGAGTTTGCCGCCGTAGGCGGCAAATAAAATGGAAACCGTTTTCTGCCGGGGCGTGTACCTGGCAGAAAACACTTCTCAGACTGCAAGTGTGGAATTTGTCCCCCCATTGGGGATAAATTATGCGCGCAGCAGGCTGCCAAAGTTTGTCGGAAAAGCCCGAAGGGATTTTTCGACAGTCTCAGGGGCGGCAAAGGCCGCCCCTTTCAGGTTGTCAAAAAGTCTCGGTGATTCCTCAGCGAACCAGAATGGTCTTGATCTCGTAGGGCTTGATGGTGAAGGACACTTTGCCGTCCACCACGGGAAGCTCTTCTTCGATCTCTTCCATGAGGTTGGTGCTGTAGGCCTTGGTGGTGCCGGCGGGGGCCGTCAGGGTCACCTTGGTTCTGGAATTCTGGCACTCGTAGAGACGGAGGACCGTGCCGTTCTTATTCTCGGCTTCCTTGACGGTTTCGAGAAGCACATTGTCCTTATCCACGGAGGCGAACTCCACGCACTTGCCCACTTCGCCGCCCTTGACCGCATAAGCGCCCTGGTTGACATTGTAGGCTTCCTGGACGGTGCCTGCCTGCTTCCAGGTGCCGCCGTGGGGGTACAGGGAGTAGGTGAAGGTATGCACTTCCACGTCGGCGTTGGGGTTGGGTTCCACGCCGCTCTTGAGCAGGGTCAGGCCGATGACGCCGTCGTTGACGCTGTGGCCGTACTTGCAGTCGTTAAGCAGGCTCACGCCGTAGTTGCCCTCGGAGAAGTCCATCCACTTCTGGGCGCAGCTTTCAAAGCGGGCCATATCCCAGCTGGTGTTCTTGTGGGTCTTCCGGGTGACATTGCCGAACTGGATTTCGAAGGTAGCTTCGTCGGCGTGGATGTCCACGGGGAACTCGGCCTTCAGCAGGTGCTGATGGAGCTTCCAATCCACCTTGGTCTCGAAGTCGATACGGCGGGTATCGGCATAGAAGTGAATCTTCTGATAGATGGTGCTGAGGCTGCACTTGTAGGTCAGCTCCAGGGTGGTGCAGACGGGGCCGTCGGTGACCCACTTCATCTCCACAAGGTCGTTGACGGGCCAGGACTTCTCGGTATAGAACATATCGATGTCCCAGTTGTCGTAGTAAATGGGCTTGTCCTCGTAGCACCGGATCATGTTGGCCGCCTGGCCTTCCTTCACCAGTTCCCGATCGAATTCCTTGTCGAAGATGGAGCTCATATGGCCGTTCTCGTCCAGAGTGATGGAATAGAAAGGCGTCTCCAGGTGATGGTCGTCCACGTGGACGAAGGGGCTTGCGGCTTCGGCATCCACCACGGCCAGGGTCTTATAGCCCTTGGAGGGAAGATTCTTGATGTAAGCCACTGCGCCGTCGGGGGTCTGCTGGACGGGGTAGACGTTGCCGTTCTCGTCCTGCAGGCCGGCAGCCTTCACATCTCCCAGCTTCACCACGTCGCTGCGGCGGAAGCCCAGGGTGTTGAACACGGTGACGCCGTTTCCGGCACCGGTCAGCTTGTTCAGACGGTCGGCGATCATGCCGGTGACTTCCTCAGCAAGCTGGTCATATTCCGCCTTGGTCACGTCGTAGACCTCGGCAATGGAGCTGCCGGGGAGAATATCATGGAACTGGTTCAGCAGGATAATATCACGCCACAGGCGGGTATCCTCCTCCATGGGGTAATCCCCGGCCAGGACGCCCAGCAGTTCCAGGTCCATCATCAGGAGTTCGCTCTTGCGGTTGCCCTTCTTGTTCCGGGCCATGGAGGTGTATGTGCCCCGGTGGTACTCGAAGTAGAATTCGCCTTCCCAGGTTTCCAGGCGGCGGTTATTCTTGACCCGCTCATTCAGTTCGTCAAAGTAGACCCGAGCGGTCTCCTGGCGGACCTTGGGAATGCCGCGGATGCCCTTCTCCATACGGACGGAGGTCTCCAGCATCTGGCGGGTGGGGCCGCCGCCGCCGTCACCGTAACCGTAGGAAATCAGGATGTCGTTGTTGATCTCTTTATTCTGGTAGCGCTCCCAGCCGCCCATGATGGCGTCGGGATGGAGCATTCCGTTGTAGGTGGTGAAGAAGCTCTGCTTGGGGTCCTGACCAACGCCAAGGGTGGTGACCAGGTGGGTCAGCACTTCGCTTCCGTCGATGCCCCGCCAGATGAAGGTGTCGTTGGGAATCTTATTGAGCTGGTTCCAGGCAAGCTTAGTGGTCATGAAGTAATCAATGCCGGACTTCTTCATGATCTGGGGCAGTGCGCCGGAGTAGCCGAACACGTCAGGGAGCCACAGAATCTTATTGTCGGTGCCGAACTCCTCTTTGAAGAACCGCTTGCCGTGGAGGAACTGCCGGACCAGGGATTCGCCGGAGGTCAGGTTGCAGTCTGCTTCCAGCCACATGCCGCCCTCTGTCTCCCAGCGGCCTTCGGCCACCCGGGCCTTAATCTTCTCAAAGAGCTCGGGATAGCGCTGCTTCAGGAAGTAGTACAGAACAGGCTGGCTGGACATGAACTTGTAGCTGGGGAACTCCTCCATGAGCTTCAGGACGGTGGCAAAGGAGCGGACAACCTTCTCCCGGGTCTGGGCAACGGTCCACCACCAGGCCACGTCGATATGGGTGTGGCCGATGCAGGTGGCAACCACGTCGTCCCAGCCGCCCATCTTCTCATACAGGTTCTCCGTGATGTAGGCCTGAGCCTTTTCCAGGGAGGCGTAGAAGTCCTGGGAGTAGGGCACCCGCATATCCAGAAGGTTAATGGTATCGTTCAGGACGGTCTGGATGTCCAGCCGGACCTTATTGTCCTCACCCATGCGGTCAAAGGCCCAGACGGGGACCTGGATGTCGTAGTAGAGCTTGTTGATAGCCTCGTCCAGGACGTAGAGGTCTGCCAGGAAGCTGAACTCCATGTGCAGGGTGCCGGTGTAGGCCTGGATATCAATGTCCATGGTTTCGCCGCCCACGGCCTTCTTCCGGAGCAGAATCTCCCGGTGGTTCATGTCGGCGCCCTGAACCACTTCCTTGTTGACAAACACCAGGAACTGGGGGTTCTTGCCGTCATCCCACTCTTCGATCTGGGTGCGGATTTTCAGCCACACAGACTTGCCTTCCAAATCTTCCGGGATGGTAATACGGCTGCGGAACCAGTAGTGGTCACCGGGGATGCCGTGGAAATCGGTATGCTGACCGTTGAACTTGCCGTCAAACTGGTCGGTGCCTGCGTAGGTGGCATACCAGTGCATATGCCGGCAGTCGAACTTTTCCCAGGGGGTGGCGCTGGCGTCAGCCTCTTCGGGGCGGAAGAACTGGCCGCGCTTGTACTCCCAGTCGGGCAGGGAACGGCTGTCCGCAAACCGGAGCATACCCAGCTGGTTGCAGATTGTCTGAATTCTCTGTGCGATAAAATACATAACGATACCTCACTGTTCATTCCGGGACATGCCTCATGTGCATGGCAAGCCCCTGCATACAACATTATCATACATCATAAATTATGACTTGTGAACTATCAAAAGGATACATTTACTATTGATTTTCTACAATTATAAATTCTTAAAGAAATGGGGCCGATGCTTTCGCATCGGCCCCAAAGTTATAGAAACAGATTCTGCTTATTGGGCAGCCAGGTAGGCGTCCAGCTGAGCCTGAGCCTCGGCAACGATGTCGTCGAAGCCGTCAGCACGCAGCTGATCCATCATTTCAGGCACAACCTCGTCGGGGTTGGCGGCGCCGGTGAACAGCATGGGCTTCCAGGTCAGGAAGGTAGCGGAGCAGGCAGCCAGCTGGTCCTTAACGTTGGTGGTGTCGAAGTAGAAGCCCAGAGCGGGGGAAGGAATGGCGTTCTCGTTCTGGGAACGGATCTCTTCTCTCTGGTCGCCGATGGTGCCGGCCTCAGGGCTCATGATCATGGTGCTGCCCTGGGTGTAGGAAGCGGCGGTCCAATCCTGGTTCAGACGCTTAACCTTCTGGATGCCATCCTCTTCGACGTACTCGAAATGGGTGCCCTCAATACCGTAAGCCAACATATCGCGAAGCTTGGTGTCAGTGTTGACCAGCTCCAGGAGCTTCAGAGCGGCTTCCTTGTTGGGGGAGGAGTTGTTGATGCAGGCCATGGAGCCCTGCACGGTGTCGTTGGAGAGAACGCTGTCGCCGAACTGAGACACAACGACCTCAGCGCCGCGGCCAGCACCCCAGCCCACGCTGGCGCCGGGCCAACCCTGGCTGACGCCCAGGGAGCAGTAGCCCTGGAAGCTGTCGAGGGTGTTGGCGTCGGAGTTGATGAGACCGTCATTGTACCAGGTGTGCAGGATACGCAGCTGCTCCAGAACGTCTTCCTGCTCGAAGACGGGAACGACCTTGTTGCTGCCGTCGTGGTAGCTGACGCCGATGGCGGGCAGACCGGTGCCGAAGTTATCATAGTTGTTGCCGACGACGCAGGAGATGCCGTCCTTGTTCAGCATCAGAGGAGTGACGCCGGTGCCTTCCTTAACGGCGCGCAGGCCAGCATCGATGCTCTTCAGGTCATGGCCTTCTGCGTAGTCAGGATAGAACTGCTCAACCTCGGACTTGGTCCAGACGAAGAAGTTGGTCATGGAAGAGTCCTTGTAGGCGGGGATGCCGTAGAGCTTGCCGTCCACCATACAGGCCTTCAGGTAGTCCTCGGGAATCAGGTCGGTGATACCGGGGGTCTCCTTGATCATCTCGGTCAGGTCGGCAAAAGCGCCCATCTGAATGTTGTTGACATAGGTGCTCATGTCGGTGAAGATGATGTCGTAATCATCGTTGGTCTGGACCAGCATGGTGCGCTTGTCGCCCCAGTCGCCCCAGCCAATAACCTGCAGGTTCAGGTTGACGCCGATCTTCTCCTCCAGATAGGGGTTGACGATGGCATTCCAAGCTTCGATGTCCTTGGGCTGACCGCCGCCGACCTGATACCAGGTGATGACGGGCACGCCGCTCTCGCTGACCTGGGGAGCCTTGGTGCTGTCCTCGGCAGCGGGAGCTTCGGTGGCAGGGGCGGTGTTGCCGCCGCAGCCAGCCAGCAGGCCGACAATCATCACAGCAGCCAGCAGCAGAGCAATGAGTTTTTTCATTTTGTTTTCCTCCTGATGTAGTGTTTATTGCAACGGCATAAGCCGCAACAATCCTCTTGTCAGGCCGGGAGGTTCTCCCGGCCTGAGGGGTGGTTTCTTCTTAGCCCTTCACAGCGCCCACGGTGAGGCCGGAGATGAAGTACTTCTGGAAGAAGGGATAGATGCAGGCGATAGGCACAGCGACGATGAAGGCAATGGCCATACGGGCGGATTCCGCAGGCATGGCGTTACGCAGGGCTGCGCTGTCGCCCAGCAGAGCGGTGGGGTTCTTGGTCAGGTAGTCCATGCTGGACTGGATCTGGTTCAGCATCGACTGCAGAGAACGCAGTTCATCTCTGCTGATGTACAGCTTTGCCTGGAACCAGTCATTCCAGTAGCCGAAGGCCAGGAACAGGCCGATGGTGGCAAGCACGGGCTTGGAGATGGGAATGACAATCTTAAAGAAGATGGTCCACTGGGAGGCGCCGTCAATCCGCGCCGACTCGATGATGGAGTCGGGGATGGTGGTGCGGAAGAAGGTACGGGAAATGACGATGTTGAAGCTGGAAACCGCCAGAGGCAGGATCAGCACCCACATGGTATCAGCCAGGTGCAGAATCTGGGAGTTCACCACATAGGTTGCGGCCATGCCGCCGCCGAAGACCATGGGGATGAAAATCAGAATGGTCAGGAAGTTATTGAGCTTGTGCTCGGTACGGGACAGGACGTAGCCCATAACGGCGGTAAGCATCACGCCGATGGCAGTGCCCAGAACCGTGACATACACGGAAACCCACAGGGCCTGGAGGATGGTGGCTCTCTGACTCCACAGGTATTCGTAAGCCGCGCTGGAGAAGGTCTCGGCGGTGACGAAGAACTGATAGCCCTGCTGCTTAATGACGTTGTTGTCCGTAATGGAAATGATGAAAATGAAAATAATGGGGGTGAAGCAGATCAGCGCCAGAATGGCAAGCATGATATTGAATGCCACGTTGGTGGCAGGATGGATCCGGTTCAGGCGGCTGAGGTTGTCCTCACTCAGATTTTTGACTTTTTTGCTCATAAGTACACCCTCCTTCCGATCAGATCAGCGCGCTGGACTTGTCGAACTTGCGGACGATGGCATTGGCGCTGAGGATGGTGATACAGCCCACCACTGCCTGGAACATGGAAGCCGCGGAGGTCTGGCCCAGGGTGACGCTGGGAGAAGTCAGCATCAGGAAGGTCTTGACGTCCAGGGTGGCGACCCAGGAGGTCAGCGGCTGGTTGGCGCCCTGAGATACCTGGTAGAAGAGGCCGAAGTCAGAGGAGAAGATGTGGCCCACCGCCAGGATAAACATCATAATGATAATGGGCTTCAGAGAGGGCAGGGTCACGTACCGGGCCTGCTGGACCTTGTTTGCACCATCCAGTACCGCAGCCTCGTAGAGGCTGGAGTCAATGCCGGTGATGGACGCCAGGTAGACCACCATGTTGTAGCCCAAAGTCTTCCAGATGTGCATGAAGATGAGGATGTAGGGCCAGTACTTGCCGGTGGTGTACCAGCCGATGTTCTTGCCGCCGCAGGCACGGATAATGGCGTTGAGAAGGCCCTTATCGGTAACCAGGAAGGCGTAGACAAAGTAGCTGACCACAACCCAGGACATGAAGTGGGGCATGAACATCAGGGTCTGGTAGGTCTTGGAGAGCTTCTTGCTGTAGAGGTTGTTGATGATCATGGCCAGGCCCACAGGGAGCACAATATCCAGCACAATGAACACCAGGTTGTAGAGAATGGTGTTGCGCAGAACCATGGGGAAATCCCGCAGTCCAAAGAAGTACTTAAAGTTTTTGAATCCCACCCAGGGGCTGTCCATGAGGCTGCCGAGGAAGCCTTTGCCTGCGGTCAAGGTGTAGTCCTTGAAGGCAATGATGATACCGAACATGGGCAGGTACACAAACAAAATAAACCATACCGTAGTAGGCAGGGCAAGGATGGTAAGTTCCGTATCATCACGGGTCCATTTTACTTTTCCTTTGCTTGTCAGCTTCAGCGTCTTTGACGCCAGTTTTTGCGGGGCTTTTTTTGCAGGTTTTGTTTCAGCCATAGCGAGCATTCCTTCCCTTCATCTTATTCCACCGAAGGAGCCGCCGCAGGCACCTCCGGCTTTTATGCCTATTATTATAATTTAAGTCACGCCATTTGGAAAGTATCCAAACGCTACATTACAGTACAAATTGGTCACATCTTTTTCGTATTTTGTACATATACTTTTCATAGAAACGGAATGCTTTTGGCGCTTCATACAAAAAGTGTTAATAATTTATGTGAATTGTGCTAATTTTCTAAAAAGTACCATTTTGCCACTTTCCTTTCTCTGAGAAATGCCCCATAATGACATTGACCCGGCAAATTCGTCGGGACCCACAAAGAATAAGGAGAACCATTATGAAAAGATCCATTCATATTCTTGGCCAAGCCCCGGAGCATTGGCAGGAAGCCTTGCAAATTTTGTGCGATGATCTGGGCATGGCCCTGGACGAAGGCGGTATTCCCATTACCTGCCGTCAGGGTGACGAGCTGGCCGTTGAGAGCGACGGAAAAACCGTGACGCTCACCTGGGAAAAGCCTGTGCAGTTTTATCGTGCCCTGAGTCTCATCCCCCAGCCCCTGGTCCCCTGCTCCATCCACGAAAAGGCCCGGTTTGAACGCTCCGGCCTTATGTTCGACTGCTCCCGAAACGCGGTGCTGAAACCCGAAGCCATGCGCTTCTTCCTGCGGAAAATGGCCCTCATGGGTCTGAATCTCGGCATGATGTACACCGAGGACACCTACGAGGTTCCGGAACAGCCCTTCTTCGGCTATAAGCGGGGCCGCTATACCTATGACGAGCTGAAAGCTCTGGATGACTACGCCTACATTCTCGGCATTGAGCTGTGCCCCTGCATCCAGGCTCTGGGCCACCTGAAGCGCATCCTCCACTGGCCTGCCTTCCGTCACCTCCGGGACAATGACGAGGTCCTGCTGGCGGACCTGGACGAAACCTATGTGCTTCTTGAGCAGATGATCCGGGCTGCCTCGGCACCCTATCGCTCCAAGCTGATCCACCTGGGCATGGACGAGGCCTTCGGCGTAGGCGTCGGTGCTCACCTGAGCCGCTACGGCTACGAGGACCCCCACGCCGTCATCGGCCGCCATCTCAGCAGAGTTCTGGAGATCACCGACAAGTACGGCCTGAAGGCCCTCATGTGGAGCGATATGTACTTCCATCTGGACGGCTGCGACTATCACAGCGGCGGCCTGCCCTCTGAAAAGGCGAAAAAGGCCGTGGACCCCCGGGTGACCCTGGTCTACTGGGACTACTATCACGCCAAAGAGGAGGAGTACGCCAGCGCCCTCTACAAGCACGCCCAGTTCGATGCCCCCACCGTGTTTGCCGGCGGCATCTGGGTCTGGGATGGTCCCGCGCCTTCCTACGAGACCACCATCGGCAACACTGTTCCCGCCCTTACCGCCTGCATGAAGGCGGGCATTCCCATGGTTCTCGCCACCGCCTGGGGCGACAACGGTGCGGAGACCAACCTGCTTACTGCCCTTCTCGGTATGCAGCTGTACGGAGAAATGACCTACACCGGCGTCTACGACGAAAAGGCTCTGTTTGACCGCTTCCGCCGCTGCTGCAACGCCGACGCCCAGGCATTCCTGGACCTGAGCCTGCTGAACATCCTGCCCGGCCAGAAGAGCCACCCCAACAACCCCGCCAACGCCTGCAAGATTCTCCTGTACCAGGACCCCCTGATTCAGCTTTTCGAGGCGGACACCAAGGGCTTCCCCATGTCGGAGCACTTCAGCTCTCTCATCCAGAAATACGCCCGCTACGCCCAGGAGAATCCGGAATACGCCCTGCTCTTTGACTTCTACACCGCTCTGGCCCACACCCTGGCTCTGAAGTGCGTCTGGCACGAGGAGGCCGGAGACGTGGTCCGCAGCGGCAACCGGGAAAAGGCCGCGGCGCTGGCCGAGGACATCCCCGCCACCGTAGAGGCCATCCATGCCCTCCGTATCCTCTGGCGGAAGCTCTGGGAATCCACCAACAAGCCCAACGGTTTTGAAATTCTGGAAGTCCGTCTGGGCGGTCTGGCAGCCCGGATGTCCACTGCAGGAGAGAAAATGCGTGCCTTTGCCAACGGCGAAGTGGATACCATTCCCGAACTTCTGGAGGAATCCCTCATCTGCAAGCGCCATCCCGACGGCACCATCGACTGCACCAACACCATGGACGAAATCGCCACGCCGGGACGCATCGACTACTGAGTTCGGCAGACGTTCCTTACCCGGCATGGCCGTTCCGATTCCCTGCATTTTTATGGAGGCCGCCTCACGGGGCGGCCTTCTCAGACTGTCAAAAATCCCCTGCAAGGGCTTTTTGACAGGTTTTTTGCAGTCTCCTGCGCGCAGGCTTTGTGCGCCTTGGCGCACAAAGCCCACACTTGGAGCCTGAGAGGTATTTCCCGCCAGGTACACGCCCCGGCGGGAAATTTTTGGACTTTATTTGCCGCCGCAGGCGGCAAACTCTGCGAGGCTTTCTTAACTAGCTGTGGAGGCCGTCTCCACGGGGCGGCCTCCTATTTTTAAAAATAAGGTCGGAAATTGCACTTCCCTTCAAAGAGGCAGCGTGCTATAATGACAAAAAAAGAAAGGAGTGATGCCTTATGTGCAATGATTTTCTATACACCCTTTTGGATTCCATGAGCGTTTCCGGCCATGAAATCGGCCTGCAGAAGAAGGTCATCTCCGAAATGGAGCCCTACTGCCATGAAATCCGTACCGACTACACCGGCAATGTGGTGAGCATTTTAAACCCTCAGGCTCCCTTCAAAGTCATGCTGGCAGCCCACATTGATGAAATCGGTCTCATTGTCACCCACATTATGGAAAACGGTCTTCTCCGGGTAGGAAAGGCCGGAGGCGTCCGGCCCATGACCTACCCAGGTCATCAGGTTCTTATCCACGGCGAAAACGGCCCCGTCTGCGGTACGGTGATCTACGACCGGGAGCAGGAAAAGAAAGAGTTAAAAGTCGGGGACCTGTATGTGGACATCGGCGCAAAGGACGCTGCCGACGCCAGAAAGTACGTTCAGGAAGGAGACCCCATCCATCCCAACGTCCATCCTCAGCAGATGGCCAACAATCTGCTCTCCGCCCGGGCCGTGGACGACCGGGGCTGCGCCTTCATCATTCTGGAGGCCCTGAAACGGGCCAAAGAGCGGGGCTGCGGCATTGGCGTCTACTGCGTCACCACCGTTGGTGAGGAGACCACCGGAAGAGGCGCCTACTGGGCAGGCAGCAGCATCCGGCCTGACGTTGCCATTACCGTGGACGTGACCTTTGCCTCGGACTACCCCGGCACAGACCCCAAGGACTCCGGCGATGTCCGTCTGGGCGGCGGTCCGGTGCTTTGCAACAGCTCCATCGGCAACCGGAAAATCAACGCGCTTTTAAAAGACTGCGCCAAAAAGAAGCATATCCCCTGGCAGATCGAAAGCTATATGGGCGACACCAGCACCGATGCCGACTGTCTCCACCAGACAGGCAGCGGCGTGGTCACGGCTCTGGTCTCCCTGCCCCTTCGCTATATGCACTGTCCCAGCGAGGTCTGTTCCCTGGATGATATTGAAAATTCCATCGAACTTCTGGCAGAATTCCTATGTACCATCGGTCCCAACACGGACCTTAATCCCTTTCACGAATAAATGGAGGAAATACATATGACCTACCCTGAAGTTCTGGCTGCCGCCAGAGAGTGCCTGGCTCCCAACTGCCACGCCTGCCCCGTCTGCAATGGCAAAGCCTGCTCGAACCACATCCCCGGCCCCGGCGCCAAGGGCGTTGGCGACACCGCCATCCGCAACTATGACAAGTGGCAGTCCATCCGGGTGAACATGGACACCATCTGCCCTTCCGGCCCTGTGGACCCCAGCCTCAATCTCTTTGGCAAAACCTTCCGCTATCCCTTCTTTGTGGGCCCTGCCGGGGCGGTGACCCAGCACTACAGCAATAAGTACGACGACATGGCCTACAACGACATCATGGTGCGGGCCTGTGCAGAAAACGGCATTGCCGCTTTCACCGGAGACGGTCTGAATCCCAAGGTCATGGAGGCCGCCTGTCAGGCCGTGAAGTCCGCTTCCGGTTCCGGCATTCCCACGGTGAAGCCCTGGGACCTGGCAACCATTGAGGCAAAAATGGCCCTGTGCCAGGAGGCAAACGCCTTTGCCATTGCCATGGACATTGACGCCGCCGGTCT
>DVJG01000186.1 GCA_018710805.1 Candidatus Faecousia faecipullorum | reverse complement strand
GGAGGGGCCAGGGTCAACCACAGCTGCGGCATCCATATCCATGTGGATGCCGCCAACCACACGCCCAAGACCCTGCGGAACATCGTCAACATCATGGCATCCAAGGAGGACCTATTGTATAAGGCTTTGCAGGTGAACGTGGAGCGGGAAAATTACTGCCGGAAAATGGACCTGCGGTTTCTGGATGAGCTGAACCGCCGGAAGCCCACCTCCATGCAGGACACGGAGCGGATCTGGTACAACGGTTCCAGCGAGCGGAATATCCACTATAGCAATACCCGCTACCATGCCCTGAATCTCCACAGTGTCTTTTCCCACGGCACGGTGGAGTTTCGGATGTTCAACTCCACCCTCCACGCCGGTGAGGTGAAAAGCTACATCCAGCTCTGCCTAGCCATTTCCCATCAGGCACTGGTACAGCAGCGGGCCAGCTACACGAAGACCCAGTCCAGCAATGAAAAGTATACCTTCCGTACCTGGCTTCTCCGGCTGGGGCTCATTGGAGATGAGTTCAAAACCGCCCGAGGGCATCTGCTCAAAAATCTGGAGGGAAACATCGCCTGGAAGGACCCGGCTCAGGCCCAGCGGCAGAAGGAACGGATGGTAGCCAAGCGTATGGCGGAGGCCATGCTGGAGCCTGCCCCGCCGGAGCCGCACTCGGAAGAACAAACACAGGAGCAGGAAGGTTCGCCTCCTGTTCTTTCTATGTAGGAGAATGCGAATGAAGAAACAGCAAAATTTATATGTGGCCTACGGGAGCAATCTGAATCTCCGTCAGATGAAGTACCGCTGTCCGGAGGCGAGGCTCTATAAGATCGGCACCCTGGAAAACTACGCCCTGGAATTTCGGGGGATGCCGGACCATGCCTACGCCACCATTACCCCAAAGGAAGGCTCCTCAGTCCCCGTTGCGGTGTGGAAGATATCTCCCCAGGACGAACGGAACCTGGATGTCTATGAGGGCTATCCCAGGCATTACTTTAAGGAGCAGGTGGCTGTGGATATCGGCGGGATGAAGGTGGAGGCTATGGTCTACCGGATGAATCTGGAAGCAAAATTCGGCCTGCCATCCTCTTCCTACTACCAGACAGTCCTCCAGGGCTACCGCAGCTGCGGCCTGGACACCGATGTGCTTGCCGAGGCTTTGAAAATCAGTGCCCACGCTTTCTTTCAGAGCCAACGGGAGACACAGACCAATGAGCAGTCGGAAAGCGGCCAGCCGGAATGCGGCATGGAGGAAGCGGAATCGTCTTTGCAGGAAGGGATGCAGCTATGAATCAGGCAAAATTTTTGCGGCAGAAGCTGGGGCGGCAGTATGCCTACCGCCAATACTATTCGGGCCGTCAGCTTGCGGACCTGCCCAAATCTGTCTCCGGTGTTCTCGCCGCAAGTCTCACCGCCGGATGCCTGCGGCTGGATGCGGTGGTCTATCCCAAGGACGGGCAAATGGCGCTCGGCTACGAGTTTCTGGTTCGCCAGCGGGAGACCATTGACTGGATCTGCTTCGACAGTCCCGACGATGCAGTCATTCTCAAGGAGTCCGCCATGGCGTCCGTGCTGGAACGGGTGCGGAAAAAGTATCATCTGACCTACACCGACTGCCGCTTCCCGGAGCTGCCGGGAAAAAGAAAGGGGGAGCATTGAATGCATATTACAAAGATCACAACCAACGACCTTCGCCGTATGGAAAACAAGGAGGGCCTCATCCTCCAGGGCTGTGGAGGCAACCTCTACGATTGGTTGGAGGGTATCAACAACACCTTCGAGAAAGCGGGCATCCTGGAAAACGGCACTCGCTTCCGGGATGCCTATGTCTTTGAACACGACGGCCTGACGAATCTTCTGTTCCCCTTCGAGGATGTGAAGCTGGACGGCGGCAAGCTGGCCCTGTGGCGCATCCAGAGGTATGAGACCTTTGGGGGCACTTGGCTGTCGGACTATGTGCCCAATCGTCTGGGCGGCTTCGAGACCCAGGCACAAAAGCCCAAGTGTGCCCTCATTGGGGAGGACGGAAATATCTTCAACCTCATGGGCATCGCTGCCCGAACCCTCCGGCAGGCGGGTCAGCCGGAGCAGGCCCGGGAGATGCTGGATCGCATCAACCAATGCCAGAGCTACGATTCTGCCCTGGGCATCATTGGGGAGTATGTGGAAATCACCGACAAGGAGGACATGGAAATATCCGACGAAATGGATGGGATGCACCTATGAGCCAGATGACCGCTCGTCACGCCGCAGCTTCCCCTGTGTGGCATTTTCGTTCCAAAGTGGGGTCCATGCCCATCCGAGTATCCTTTGCCGACGTTGCCCGAGGTGTGGCGCACTTGGCAAAGACGGTACTTAGACGGATTTCACCATAGAAGGATTTGGGGTGGCATTCAGGAAGCGTAGAAGCGATATTTTTGGCAAGCAGGAGAAAGAGAAGGGGTTGCGGATGCACCCCTTCTCCCAGCACCGGGACGGGCAACGCCCGCCCCGCAACGGGTTTTGGGATTTTCGCAAGTTTTACGAAAAGGGGTTGCGAATCGCAGCTTTTGAAAATTGTGGGGTCGCAAGCCAAAAATGCCTAGTGCCGCAAGCAGTTTTCTGGGGTTGCGGGCTGAAAGGAGGAATGTATGGCCTTACCAAAGGAAAAACAGAAATTTGCCCTGTGGGCGAAGCCGGAGACCCTACAAAAGGTGAAAGATATTTACCGCCAGGATGACTGCAAAAGTCAATCGGAGTTTATTGAGAAGGCTGTTCGGTTTTACCTTGGCTATCTGGAAGCCCAGGAGCCGCAGTCCTACCTGCCGGGGATGTTCCTCTCCACCATGAAAGCTATGGTCTTCGAAAGCGACAACCGCATAGGGCGGCTGCTTTTCAAGTTGGCAGTGGAGCTGGCCATGACCATGAACGTGGTAGCCGCCGGTCAGGATATCGACAAGGTCTCTCTGGAACGGCTCCGGGGCGAGTGCATCAAAGAGGTCAAGCGCATGAACGGCGGCTTTTCCTTTGAGGATGCCTACGACTGGCAGAAGGGGTAAGCCATGCCGAGACTGGTGACGAAGTTCAAGTTCCTGCCGCCGGGGAAAAAGGTGGGCGGGTATCTCAAGTATATTGCCACCCGGGAGGGGGTGGAGAAGCTGGATGACAGCAAACGCTATGCCCCGGTTACGAAAAAACAGCGGGAGCTGGTGGAAAAAATTCTCAGGGACTTCCCGGATGCAAAGGAGTTTCCCGAGTACTGGGACTACCTGGGGAGCCAGGCGGCTGGCAATGCGTCCAGCTTCATCTCCCAGGCCACAGATGAGAATGCGGATGAATTGGGGAATCGGAAAACCTATGCCGACTACATCGCTACCCGCCCCAGAGCGGAGCGGTTCGGGAGCCACGGCTTGTTTACCGACGATGGGGTGGAGGTGAAGCTCAGTAAAGTTTCCGAGGAGCTGAATCGCTACGAGGGAAATGTCTACACCGCCATCCTCTCCCTGCGCCGGGAGGATGCCCAGCGGCTGGGCTTTGATTCCGGCTCCCGCTGGCGGGATATGCTCCGGAGCCAGACCCAGGCCCTCTCGGAGAATCTTAAAATTCCCATGGAGCATCTAAGGTGGTACGCCGCATTCCACAATGAGGGTCACCATCCCCATGTGCATCTCATCGTCTACTCCACGGAACCCGGGGAAGGGTATCTCTCCCAGCAGGGCGTGGAAAAGCTGCGCTCGGCGCTGGCTCGGGATATTTTCTCCCAGGACTTGGTTCAGGTATATGAACAGCAGACCGAGTACCGCAACGAGCTTCGGAAAGTAGGTCAGGCCCAGGCCGCCCAGCTGGTGGCGAGCATCCACAGCGGTAGCGGGGACAATATCGTTGTTGAAAATCTTCTGCGGAAGCTGTCGGTAGAACTGAAAACGTCTCCCGGGAAAAAGGTGTACGCCTATCTAAAGCCGGATCAGAAGAAACTGGTGGATGAGATTATGGGAGAGCTGGCGAAGGACGAGCGTATCTCTGCCCTCTATGATTTATGGTACGGGCAGAGAGAAGAAGTCCTCAAAACCTACATGGACGAGCTGCCGCCTCGCATCCCCCTGGCTGAGTGTCCCGAGTTCCGGCCCATCCAAAATGCGGTCATCCGAGAGGTTTTGCATCTGGGGGATGAGATGGAAGCGGAAGAACCTTCCATTGCGCCGGAAGTAAATGAGAATGTACACGTCGAGATGCCTGTGAAACCTGTGGCAGAATATGATTCTGAGCCAGCGCATCCCCAGAGTAGTGATGTTCTGCCAGCATCGCTCCGCCTGCTCCGTCAGCTGGCCCAGGCGTTACAGGAGCAGATCGACTGGGAGCACCAGCAGTGTATCCGGGTGGACCGTAAGCTGCGGCGGAGGATCGCCGAAAAGAAACAGGCCATGGGCATCCACCTGGAATAAGTCAAGTGGGAAAAGCACTGAAAAACGCTTCTGGGTTTTGTGGAGATATGCCACTAGGAAAAACAGCTCCCCGGTGGTATAATCTCAGGCGTTGTGTGTCAGCACAAAAGAGAAGGAGTGTGATTTCCATGGCAACCCCGTTCCTGTTTCCCGGTCAAGAATACTGCCATGTCCGTGAGGACCACGGCCAAAAGAAAGTCGAGTACGCCTACTGCTCGGAAAGCGGCAGATATTTTTCCTGCACCGCTCCCACCGAAAAAGCAGCACGGGAGGAATGCGAATACTTCCTTCTGCGAAAAGAGCGGAACTAATTGAACAGATGAAATCAGGCAGCTATCCATTGGATAGCTGCCTTTTGATGTTTCAGGAGGTCAAAATGTCAAATTATATTCCTTTTACAGAAGTGGAGCGACGCCGAGCCAGGGAAACAGACCTGGCGGAATTTCTCCGCAGTCAGGGGGAGCAAATAAAACGCTCCGGCTCTGAACTTCTCTGGATGGACGGCGGTCAGAAGGTCACCATCCGGGGCAATCTCTGGTTTCACCAGTACGAGCAGGCAGGCGGAGATGCGGTGGATTTCGTTCGGAAATATTACGGGAAGGGCTACCCGGAGGCAGTATCCATGCTGCTGGGCCTGTCCCTGCCCACGGCTATACAAAGTGCGGCCAGGTCAAATCAGTCCGAGAAGAAATTGGTATTGCCGCCTCGCAATCGGCAGATCAGAAGGGCTTTTGCCTACCTCTGCGGAAGCCGGGGGATCTCTCCGGAGATCGTCTCGGCATTCATCAACAAGGGGATGATCTACGAATCCTCGGATCATCACAGTGTAGTGTTCCTGGGCTTCGACAGGGAGAACCATCCCCGCCATGCCCACAAGCGTGGCACGGACCGGGGAAGCTCCTACAAGGGAAACGCCGTGGGCAGCGACCCAGCCTACAGCTTCCACTGCTTCGGCAGGAGCAATAGGCTGTATCTCTTTGAAGCGCCCATCGATATGCTCTCCTACATTTCCCTGCACCTGGAAAATTGGCAGGAACACAGCTATGCCGCCGCCTGCGGGGTAGCGGACCATGTGCTGTGGCAGATGCTGAAGGATGCGCCCAATCTGGATACGGTGTACCTCTGCCGGGACAATGACCGGCCCGGCCAGGAGGCCAACTTGAGAACAGTGGAAGCATTGAAAGAAAAGAATATCCAGTGTGAGATCCTCGTTCCCACCCAAAAGGATTGGAACGAGGATTTGTTATTTCCCAAAGAACTGGAGGAAGTGCCATGCAGGGAACAGAAGCTCTGATTTTCATAGGCGGGCTCATGCTTCTGATGATCGCCCTGGCATCCGCTTCCTCTCGGAGCGGTAATCTGAATGGCATCAAATCCAAGACGGTGGGTGACGGCCAGCACGGGACTGCCCGGTGGGCCACCAAGCAGGAGATTCTGCAGACCTACCGCCATGTGTCTTTTACGCCCCGCAAGTGGAGAGCTCAGTCTCAAAACGGAGAGACGCCGACTGTGAGGAAAACGCCTTTGCCACAGGGCATCGTGGTCGGCTGTAAAGGGTATAAAAGCACCACGGCCCTCATCGATACGGGAGACGTCCATGCCCTGATGATCGGCGCAGCCGGTGTGGGCAAAACGGCCTTTTGGCTGTATCCCTGCATCGAGTACGCCTGCGCCAGCGGCATGAGCTTTCTGTCCACGGATACCAAGGGCGACGTGGCCCGGAACTATGGAACCATTGCTGAAAAATACTATGGCTACCATGTAACGGTCATCGACCTGCGAAACCCTACCCGCTCCGGCGGCTACAATCCATTGCATCTGGTGAACCAATATATGGACCTCCACAAAGAGGACCCAGAGGAGGTGGTCTGCAAGGCCAAAGCGGAAAAGTACGCCAAGATCATCGCAAAGACCATCATCCTCTCCGGGGCGGATGCGGCATCCTTCGGCCAGAACGCCTATTTCTACGATGCGGCAGAAGGGCTGCTCACAGCGGTCATCCTGCTGGTGGGGGAATTTTGCAGGCCCGAGGAGCGGCACATCGTGACGGTATTCAAGCTGGTGCAGGAACTGTTGGCTCCCTCCAAGGAGAGGGGAAAAAGTCAATTCCAGATGCTCATGGGCTTCCTGCCAGAGGAGCATAAGGCAAAGTGGTTTGCCGGAGCAGCCTTAAATACCTCTGAGCAGGCCATGGCCTCAGTTATGTCCACGGTGCTATCCCGGCTGAATGCGTTTTTGAACTCCGAGCTGGAACAGCTCCTGTGCTTTGGCACCGACATCGATGCGGAGCGTTTCTGCGATGAAAAGTCGGCGGTGTTTCTGATCATGCCTGAGGAGAACCCCAACAGCTACTTTCTGGTGTCCCTCATTATCCAGCAGCTCTACCGGGAGATTCTGGCGGTGGCAGACGAACAGGGCGGACGGCTGAAAAATCGCTGTATTTTTTACTGCGACGAGTTTGGCACCCTGCCGAAAATCGACTCTGCGGAGATGATGTTCTCCGCCAGCCGAAGCAGGCGGCTGCAAATCGTTCCCATCATCCAGTCCTTTGCCCAGCTCCAAAAGAATTACGGGAAAGA
>DVJG01000023.1 GCA_018710805.1 Candidatus Faecousia faecipullorum | reverse complement strand
CTGGTAAATCCGGAACTGTTAAAGTGCTGCAAACCAGAATGCGAGATTTACAACAGCGCAAAAATGACCCTGGATGAAGTAATCACCGTGATGGATGGAGCCGAAAAGGCGAATAAAACCACAGTTCGGCTTCACACCGGCGACAGCAGCATTTACGGTGCCATCAAAGAGCAGATGGACGCTCTGGATCGCCTGGGATATGCCTATGACGTCACTCCCGGCGTGTCAAGCTTCTGCGGCGCCGCCGCTGCCCTGAAGGCGGAATACACCCTTCCCGGCGTGTCCCAAAGCGTCATCATCACCCGCATGGCGGGAAAAACCCCGGTGCCGGAAAAGGAAAGCATTGCTTCTTTCGCCGCCCATCAGGCAACCATGGTGATTTTCTTAAGCACAGGGCTGTTAAAAGAACTGTCTGCCGAATTGATTTCCGGAGGCTATGGGCCGGAAACCCCCGCCGCCATTGTCTATAAGGCCACCTGGCCCGAGGAAAAGGTCGTGCGGGGTACGGTGGCCCAGCTCTATGAGATGGCACAGGCAAACCATATCCACAAAACCGCCCTGATTATTGTTGGCCGGATTCTGGATACGGAATATGATCTCTCCCGGCTGTATGCGCCGGACTTTTCCACGGAGTTCCGGGAGGCCAAACAGTGATTCTCCACGCCGTGGCCTTTACGGACCGGGGAATGGAGACCGGGAGAAAGCTCCCAGAGCTTGCCTCCCTGACCCGGTGTCCCCGGGGCGGACTTGCCCGCTGGACTGCGGAGCACTGGCCCCAGGGAGAAGGGCTTCTCTTTATCGGCGCAGTGGGCATCGCTGTGCGCGCCATTGCGCCCCATGTGGTGAAAAAAACCGTTGACCCGGCGGTGCTGGTTCTGGATGAAAGCGGGGGCTATGTGATTCCCATTCTCTCCGGCCATATTGGCGGCGCCAATGCCGCCGCTTTGGAAATTGCCCGCACGATTGGCGCAGTCCCCATTATCACCACGGCCACCGACTTAAACGGCATTTTTGCCGTGGATACCTGGGCCGTATCCCAGAAGCTTGCCATCCGCAATCCGGAGGCAATCAAGCTGATTTCCGGCAAACTCCTGGCAGGAAAAACCGTGTGCTTATCATCCAGCTTCCCCATTCAGGGCGATTATCCTAAGGGGGTTATAAAGGGTGAGCCGGCAGATATTGTGATTTCCCCAAGAAAGCAGCCGGAAGGCGCTCTTCATTTGGTTCCCAAGTGCGTTGCTCTGGGAATCGGTTGCCGAAAGGGCATCTCCCAGACGGCAATCGAAGCGCTTTACCAGACTCTGAGCCTGGAAGATGCCGCTGTTGCAGGAGTTTTCAGCATTGACCTAAAAAAGGAAGAGCCGGGGCTCAAAGCATTTTGTTCTGCCCATGGGTTCCCCTTTTACACTTACAGCCCAGAGCAGCTGCGAAACGTCCCGGGGAATTTCAGCCCATCGGCGTTTGTGGCATCGGTCACCGGGGTGGACAATGTGTGCGAACGGGCCGCTTTGATGGGCGGCGGTACCCTTTGGGTCCCCAAAACCGCAGAAAATGGCGTTACCATGGCAGCTTCCATCCGGGAACCTGACCTTACATTTGGAGGATAGCATATGAAAAAACTGTATGTTGTGGGCATTGGCCCCGGCGAAAAGGAAGGTATGACCTTCGCCGCTTGGGAAGCCATTGCCGGGTGTGATATTCTGGTAGGTTATACCAAATATGTGGAATTGGTAAAGCCCCTGTTTCCGGACAAGGCGGTTTTTCAAACCGGAATGATGAAAGAAGTGGACCGCTGCCAGAAGGCCCTGGAGCTGGCCCAAAGCGGGAAAACCATTACCTTGGTCTGCAGCGGGGACAGCGGTATTTATGGTATGGCAGGGCTTATCTACGAATTGGCCCCTTCCTTCCCGGAAGTCGAGATCAAAATTGTCTCCGGCGTTACGGCGGCTTCCAGCGGTGCTGCTCTGTTGGGCGCTCCGCTGACCCATGATTTTGCAGTCATCAGCCTCAGTGATTTGCTGACCCCTTGGGACAAAATTGAAAAGCGGCTCATAAATTCTGCGGAGGCAGGTCTCTCCATTGTTCTCTACAACCCCGCCAGCCACCGTCGGGCGGACTATCTGCAAAGGGCCTGCGACATTCTCATGAGGGTTCTGCCCGGGGAAACCGTCTGCGGCATTGCCCGAAATATTGGACGGGACGGGGAAAGCAGCCAGGTTTTGACCCTGGCCCAGCTGCGGGATACCGAGGCAGATATGTTCTGCACCGTGTTTATCGGAAACGAAACCACCAAAAACATAGACGGCAAAATGGTCACGCCCAGAGGCTACCGCAATGTATGATGTGGTGATTTTTGGCGGCACCGAGGAGGGCAGGCTTCTGGCGGAGTTTGCAGCCTCCCTGCCGCTGCGAAGCTGTGCCTGCGTAGCCACGGAGTACGGCAGCAGCCTTTTGACCCCCAGCAGCGCCGTAATCGTTCACCAGGGACGGATGGATGCAGCGGAAATGGCTTCCTTTCTGAACACCCATCAGCCCCGGCTGGTACTGGACGCCACCCATCCCTATGCCCGGGAAGTCAGCGAAAACATCCGAACCGTTTGCCAAAGTCTGTCTCTCTGGCTGGTGCGGCTGGTCCGTCCGGAAGGCAGTCTGGAAGGCTGCCGATGCTTTTCCCGGCTGGACGCTCTGATTGACTATCTCAATACCAGCGAGAAAACCATCTTTTCCACCACGGGGGCCAAGGAAATGCTGGCGCTCACCAACGTTCAGAATTTCCAGGAACGGGTCTGGCTGCGGATGCTGCCCACGCCGGAACCTTTGGCCAAGGTGATTGCGGCCGGATATCCCGGAAAGCACCTCATCTGTATGCAGGGGCCTTTCTCCGAGGAACTGAATCGGGCTATGTTCCGCGCAGCCAGCTGCGACATTTTGGTCACCAAGGAATCCGGTTCCGCCGGCGGCTTCCGGGAAAAGGTGGACGCCGCCCTGGCCCTGGGCATGGAGGTCTGCGTGCTTCTTCGCCCGGGACAGGAGCAGGGAATTTCACTGGAGAAAGCCAAAAATCTTTTGCAGGAGCTGTGTGTATGACCCATTTGACAATCATCGGGGCAGGAATGTCCCCGGGGGATTTGACCTGCCAAGCCCGAACGGCCGTGGAATCGGCGGACTGTATTCTGGGCGCTCCCCGGCTGACTGCACCCTTTTTGGAAAAAAAGCCCTGTTTTCCGGGCTATACTCCGGGAGATGTGGCGAAATATGCCCATGTCCATGACCGCATTGCGGTGCTCCTGTCCGGGGATGTGGGCTTTTACAGCGGCGCCGCAAAGCTGCTGGATGCTTACCCCGATGCAGAACTCATCCCCGGCATTTCCTCCGTAACGGCGTTTTTCGCCAAATGTCACCTGCCCTGGCAGGAGGCAGCATTGGTCAGCGCCCATGGGAAGCAGTGCTGTCCGGCAGAGCCAGTGCGCCGCAACGCTTTCACCTTTTTCCTCACCGGGGGCAATGTGCCGGAGCTGGCCCAGGCCCTTACAGACGCCGGTTTCGGCCATCTCAAGGTTCATATAGGGGAAAATCTGGGAGCAGAAAGTGAAAGAATTTTCTGCACCACCCCATCCGAATTGTGCAGTCTCAGCCTTTCCAGCCTGACGGTGCTTCTTGTGGAGAACCCGCACCCGGACACCCGGCTTCGGGTGGGCATTGCCGATGAAGCGTTTGTCCGCACCACGGTGCCCATGACCAAGCAGGCCATTCGGGCGCAAATTGCTTCCTGTTTGCAGCCGCGCCAGACGGATACCCTTTGGGACGTTGGCTGCGGCACCGGTTCCGTCACCGTAGAAATGGCCCTGGCTGCCCACAAGGGGCGGGTTTACGCCTGCGATGTGGTGCCGGAAGCGGTGGCGCTGACCCGGGAAAACTGCCGGAAATTTCACATTTCCAATGTAACCGTCAAGGAAGGCGCGGCACCGGAGGCACTCATGGATTTCCCCGCCCCCGATGCGGTGTTCATTGGAGGCAGCAAGGGGAATCTTTCCCAGATTATCGGCGCCGCATTAAGCAAGAATCCCAATGCCCTCATCGTTCTCACCGCCATTGCACTGGAAACCCTGACCCAGGGCATGGCCGCTCTGCAAGACGCCGGCCTGGATGTGGAAATCCAGCAGGTATTTGCAGCCCAGGCAAAAAGCGTCGGGAAACTCCATCTGCTCATGGGGCAGAACCCCACCTTCATTCTCACAGGACGGCGTACATTATGAAACGT
>DVJG01000185.1 GCA_018710805.1 Candidatus Faecousia faecipullorum | reverse complement strand
CTTTTTCCGCCCAGCTCCAAAGTTACAGGGGTCAGATGATGGGCAGCTTTTTCCATGACCTGACGCCCAACGCTCTGGCTTCCGGTAAAGAAGATGTAGTCGAATTTCTGATTCAGCAGGCACTGATTTTCCTCCCGGCCTCCTGTGACCACTGCCACATATTCCGGCGGGAAAAGATTGGCTATCAAATCTGCAATGACTGCGGTGGTGGCAGGGGAGTAGGCGCTGGGCTTCAGCACGGCGGTATTTCCGGCGGCGAGGGCATCCACCAAAGGCTCTATGGCGAGAAGGAAGGGGTAGTTCCAGGGGCTCATAATAAGGGTTACACCGTAGGGGGTGGGCCTGATAAAGCTCCGGGAGGCAAACTGAGAAAGGGGCGTATATACGGTCTTATCCCTGGCAAACTGGCGGATGTGGCGAAGCATATAGCTGATTTCGCTAAGCACCAGTCCGATTTCGCACATAAATCCTTCCAGTTCGCTTTTTCCCAGGTCCCGGCGGAGAGCTTCCGCAATTTGATCCTGATGATCTGCCACCGCCTGCTTCAGGGCTTTCAGGGCCGCAATGCGGTAGGGCAGGGGGAGGGTTTTTCCGCTGTAGAAGAACTCACGCTGTTTTTCTACCAGTGTTTGAATTTCTATTTCCTGCATGACGTACATCTCCTTGTACTGCGTAATATAGGCGCTGCAGCTGCTCGGCGTCCATGAATCTGGGCACGGGATACAGAGGATTGGCTTCCCTGTCGGCGCAGCGGGCCAGTGCGGGGATATCGGCGCTCTGGATGTTGGGAAGGGTTTCAGGGATATTCATGGCCCGATTGAGGTCCTTGATTTTCCGGATGAAAGCCTCGGCGGCGGTTTTCTCATCCATAGTTTCCTGGCAAAGCCCTGCGGCAACGGCCAGCTCCTTGAGCTTTTTGTAGACGCTGTCTCCGTAGGCTTCCAGGGTAACGGGAAGCAGAACGGCGTTGGCAAGGCCATGGGGGATGTTGTACTTGCCTCCCAGAGAGTGGGCCACGGCGTGGCAGTAGCCAACGTAGGATTTGGTGAAGGCGGCGCCTGCCAGGAATGCAGCATTCAGCATATTTTCCCGGGCATCCATGTCCTCTCCGTTCCTAAAAGCCTTCTCAATGTTTCCGAATATGAGCTGCACCGCCTGGATGGCAAATGCCCGTGTCTCCCGGGTGGTAGAGCGGCCGATATAGGCCTCCACCGCATGGGTCAGGGCATCCATGCCTGTGGAAGCCGTCAGGGCAGGGGGCAGGGTCCTGGTCAGATTAGGGTCCAGCACCGCATAGGGTGGGATGAGAGAGAAATCGTTGATGGGGAATTTGTGCCGGGTCTCGCTGTCGGTGATGACGGCGGCGAGGGTCGTTTCGCTTCCGGTTCCGGCGGTGGTGGGCACGGCAATGAGCAGCGGAATTTTTTTCCGGATTTGGAGAATTCCCTTCATTTTTGCCACGGATTTGCGGGGTTTTGCCACCCGGGCGCCTACAATTTTGGCGCAGTCGATGGAAGAACCGCCGCCAAAACCGATGAGGGCCTGGCATTTCCTGTCAATGTAGAGCTGCTTCGCTTCTTCCACGTTGGCGGTTGTGGGATTTGCCACGGTTTTCTCATAAATTGTATAGGAAACATTCCGATTTTTCAATGCCTGTTCCAAAGTTTTTGTGAGCCCGGCAGCGTAGATCATCGGATCCGTAACAATAAGTACCTGCTGGATGTTTTTTGTATGGAGAAGTTCGGGCACTTCCGATACCGTATGCAAGATTTTAGGGGTACGATAGGGAAGAAGAGGGATGGCAAGGCGAAAGGCCGTCTGAAATACCCGGCAGTAGACTTTTTTGAGAACGTTCATAGTGTCCTCCTTCATGGATATAAATTGTTGATATGTCAACGTCTAGCAATGTGCTATTATAGCGCTCTGATGTTGAGATGTCAACTATTATTTTCCATGGGAATGTAAGAAGGAGAAGCGATGGATATTGCCCTCCAAAATTCAACAACTTTTCATTCGATGGGTGTGGGCCATTGTATAGGATGTCCAAATTTTCGCGGAGGGGAAATTCGGCATTGACAATGGTCATATCCTGATGTATGATTTTATAAATTAGCTTTAGCTAACATATGGTGTTGCCAGAAAGAAAAAGAAAGGTCGTCGTACTATGAGCGTATTTTTCTGGGTCGTGATCATCACAACCATTGCAGGCGTAGGCGGCACAGGCCTGGGAGGCCTGGTGGGCGCCTTTTTTAAACGAGATTCCGAAAAAACGGTCAGTTTGCTTCTGAGTTTTGCCGGAGGCGTTATGATGAGCGTGGTGTGCTTTGACCTGTTGATGGATGCCATCGGCCAGAACCCCGGGTCCACTGCCTATTTGTTTCTTGTCATCGGCATGGTGCTTGTAGGTTACGGCGTGATTTATTTGCTGAATTTCTGGATTGACAAAAGCACAAACCACGAAATCGCCCATATTGACAAGGACCATCCCAAAACGGCAGACCAGCTTTCAGAGCTTATTCACAGCGATCACTACGAAGCGCACAAGAAAAAGAAAACTGCCCAGGACCTGTTTATCGGCGGAGTGGTCATGGCCTGTGCCATTGCGCTGCACAACTTGCCTGAGGGCATGGTCATCGGCGCCTCCTATGTCAATGATGGCGCTGTTGGTTTCACGCTGACGGGCGGTTTGGTCCTTGCCATTGTCATTGGTCTGCACAATATCCCTGAGGGAATGTCTGTTTCTGTGCCGCTCATTGCCGGAGGCATGAAAAAATGGAAAGCGGTGCTTCTGACAGCCGCAACGGGCGCGCCGACCATTCTTGGCGCCATGCTGGGCTACTCGCTGGGTGCCGTGAGCCCCCTGTGCCTGGTCCTGTCGCTGAGCTTTGCCAGCGGCGCCATGCTGTACGTGGTCTTTGGCGAGCTTCTGCCGGAAGCGATTCTCATGTGGAAATCCAAGGCGCCTTCTTTCGGAATGCTGCTGGGCCTACTGGTGGGACTTATTATCATTTTCGCATAAAACCTGTTTCATCCAAGAACGCCGGCAGAGACTTTGCCGGCTCTGAAAAATGGGAATTGGACGCAACATTTCTGTAAAAGAAATTGGGCAGACGTATGTCTGCCCAATTTTTGTATCAGCAGTTCTGAAACGCTGTTTCTCAGCGAAAAACGTTCCGGTCCGGAATAACGTAAAAAAGAGACACCCCGAAGGATATCTCTTTTTTTGGTGGGCGAGGCGGGACTTGAACCCGCACGTCCGCAGTGAACACTAGAACCTGAATCTAGCGAGTCTACCAATTCCACCACTCGCCCAAATCACTGAGGCACATCTCAGCGCCTCAGTATCATAGCACGTCGGAAGACCTTTGTCAACCCTTTTTTCGCCGGAAGGTCAATCTTTATAATAAAGCATACAGTGGCAGAAGCCCTTGAAGTTGGGGTCGGCAATCTGGTCCCGGAATTCCTTGCACATACACTTATTTTCATCGGTCCGTTCCAGCCGACAGGGGCAGTAACCACCAGTGCGTTTGAGCCCATCCCGAATAAGCTGAACGACCTCTTTGTCCTCATTTAACCGAACTGCCATAAGAATGTTCCTTTCTTTGTTAGAATGATATCATTATTATACCAGATTTTTTGGGTTTGGCAATAGATTTATTCATAACCCGGTGCTATAATTCTTTTAAAAGGCAGGGAAAGATAAGGGCGCAATTCTATACTCTCCTGCTGGGGGTATTTGCGGGTCCCTGGGTCGCGTCATTCTCTGTCCGCCAGTTTGAAATGAATATAATCTGACGGAGGTGCTTGGTGTGAAAAAAATAGCAAAAATATTGATCATTGGAATCTGCTTTGGATTAACTTTGTTAGTGCTCAAAATTATTTTTGGAATTGACGATACAGATTTTATGCGTGGTTATTGGATTGCAGCACCTGCCATTGTAGTAGACGTTTTGATAATCAATGTATTCTACAATTTGTTTTATTTTAATAAAGTCAAAAAAATTATAAACTTACTGAATGAAAATAAGCCACAGGAATACATTGACAAAATAGAAGATTTACTGAAAACAGCGAAAGGAAAAAATTTAAGAAATATATTGGAATTGAATCTGGCTGCTGGATACATTGAAACAAAACAATTTGACATAGCGATTCCTA
>DVJG01000184.1 GCA_018710805.1 Candidatus Faecousia faecipullorum | reverse complement strand
TCCCAGTTGCTTTCCAGCTGCCGGGTCAGATTTCCGGCTTCGCTGTTGGAGCGCATGACATAGCGCCGCTGAATCAGGCGGCCGTCCTTCATGTGGTAGTCAATGTAGACGTTGGCGTTGGTTTCGTAGGCGTAGGCTTCATGGCTGTCCAGGGCCTGGCGCATTTCCTCCAGGGTGGGCTCCCGACTTTCGCCGCCTGCCTCAATGGGCACATTGGGGTCCGCAGGCAGGCTGTAGTAGCTGAAGATATTTACATTTTCCCAGTCGTGTTCCAGGAAGTAAAGCCCCGTCTGGGTTTCCCGGTCCCGGAGAATGCCCTGCTGGATTTTCAGAACGGTTTCAATGTCCTGGGGGTCCGTCAGCTCCTGATGGATGCCGCAGTAGAACTCCGCCCTTTCCACCTGGCTGGCATCGGGAACGTAGTCATCGATTTTGAACACGTCATACTTGGTCATCACCAGGCTCAGCGCCATCACCGCCGTGAGAAGGCCCCAACCCAGGAAGGCCTTGGGCTTAAACACTGCCGCAGACTTTGCCAGGAGCATTTTTCCTGCGAACCAGCCCACGCCGATGGCCACGGCCAGAATGCTGTACAGGAGGACGGGGTTCTGGACAGAATACCGCCAGGTAGCCCTGTTCACCACCAGGTAGCCCAGAATACCGGCGGCCAGGCCGCAGAGAATGGGCACCAGGGGTTCCAGACACTTGACCGCCAGGGCGTCTCCTGCAAATTCCAGCTTCCGCTTCCGGTAGAGAACCAGGGCAGCCGCCATAAAGACCAGACCTGCCAGACCGCAGAGGGCCAGATACCCGATGTTGTTCCAGTAAATGGTAAAGCCCGCCGTCATGTCCTGGGGGTTCTGCCAGTATTTCTGCATGACATCAAAGTAGCTTTCCACTTCCACGGTGGGCCGTGCGGCGTGATAGAGGGGCATCAGGGTGGTCTTGATGGTTTCGGGGGTCACCACGCCGTAGAGCATGGGGGTGTAGAGACGGTCTACAATATAAAATACCGCCATGGAAAAGAAGTTGATGCCAATGTAGGCAAGGAGCATGGTGTAGCGGTTGCCCGTAAGGAACACGCACAGCACCGCAATGCCGAAGAACAGCATGAACTGGAAGGTGTTGGCAAGGAGCCACAGCGGCGCAATCACCCAGGCTCCCTCTACGCAGGTGCCCATGGCCAGAGGAATGCTGCAAAGGGTGAAGAGCAAACCGGGCAGAACCGAGAAGGTCAGTCCCGCGGCGATGCCGGACAGGAACATGGCCTCCCGGCGAAGGGGCAGGGCATGGATGGAGTAGCACATTCTGGTGTCGTACAGGTCCCCAAAGATCATAAGGGCCGCAAGGGCGCCGTAGACCAGGTTCACCAGGGGTACATACTTTTGAAGAATGCTGCTCAGACGGGAGGCAAACCAGAACTGCTGCCCGTTGCTGACATACAGCATGGTCATGCCGCCCAGCAGACACAGGGTATAAAGTCCCCAAAGGGGCGCCCATCTTGTAAGATGCTTGCGGTAGAGAGTCTTGTCAAACCAGGATGTTTTTGACCGCATCGTTGATTCCTCCCAACTCATAAATGAAGATTTCCTCTAAGGAAAGGGGCAGAAGGTCAAAGTAGGCAGGCTTGGCTGCCGCCGCCTTGGTGCTGATCTCCCAGGCCTGACCCCGGACAATCAGGGTGCGAAGTCTGCCGGAGATGGTCTCGTGGAGAATTTGAATGTCTCTGGGAATGTCGCCCACGATCTGAAGCTTGTGGGTAGAGCCCTGCATATCCGCCAGGCTCCGCTCCAAAAGCATCTGCCCGTGGTCCAGGATGCCCACATGGTCGCAGACGTCTTCCAGTTCCCGGAGGTTGTGGGAGGAGATGAGCACCGTGGTGCCGTCCTTGGCCACTTCCGAGAGAATGAGGCTCATGACCTGCCGGCGCATAACCGGGTCCAGACCATCCACGGGCTCGTCCAGGAGCATCATCTGGGGGCGGGTGCTGATGGTCAGGTGGAAGGCTGCCTGCTTCTGCATACCCTTGGACATCCGGCGGATGGGGGTTTTCATGGGCAGCTCAAAGACCTTGCGGAGCTTTTCAAAGAGGTCGTCGTCAAAAGTTGCATAGGTACCCCGGTAGAACCGGCGCATTTCCTCCAGGTTTGCCGTGGGGAAGTAGAAGGGGTCGTCGGGAATGTAGCCGATTTTCGCCTTCACGGCGGGGTTTTCGTAAACCTTTTCCCCATCCAGGGTAATTTCGCCGCAGTCCGGGGTGTAGACGCCGGTGAGCAGCCGGATGGCGGTGGACTTGCCTGCGCCGTTGGGACCCACCAGTCCGTAAACCGCGCCCTGGGGAACGGTCATGGACAGGTCCCGGAGGGCCTTGAATGTGCCGAAGGTTTTTGTAACGTTTTTCATTTCAAGCATGGGTGGTTCCTCCTCCTGCGAGCCTTGCCATGAGGCTCTCTTTGGTGACGCCCAGATTCACAAGGGCGTCGCTGGCTTCGTCAAACGCGCCGTACCACCGCTGCCGCTCCCGGTCCTGGACATCCGTATCGCCGCAGACGAAACAGCCCTTGCCGGGCACCGTGGTGATCCAGCCCTGACTTTCCAGCTGGCGATAGGCCCGCTGAATGGTGTTGGGATTGATTGCCAGATCTCCGGCCAGCTCCCGTACCGAAGTCAGCCGCTCGCCGGGGGAGAGCACTCCGTTTACGATCTGCTCTCGAATGCCATCAAAAATCTGGGTGTAAATTGGCCGTGCATCCCGGTAGTCCAAGTGGACCATGGTATCCCTCCTTTGGAATGTACAACTGTACTAAGTGT
>DVJG01000183.1 GCA_018710805.1 Candidatus Faecousia faecipullorum | reverse complement strand
TCCTGAATGTCTTTTAAAAGGTCCCCGGAGGAGGGGGTCTGCTCCTGCTTGCCGCAGCCGGCCAGGGCCAGCAGAAGCCCCAGAGCCAGAATGGCAGCGATGATTTTCTTCATTGTGATTTGCTCCTTTTTACTTTTTGGATTCTTTTATTAATGGAATCGGCCGGTAATGCCCGGTTTCAGCCTACGTGTTATTTTCGCCGCTGAGGTTTTGCAGAAAGGCTTGGGTCCGCGGCATTTTGGGATTTTCAAAAAACTCCTTGGAGGTGTTTGCTTCCACCACCACGCCGTTTTCCATGAAGACAACTTTGTTGGACACCGTCCGGGCAAAGCCCATTTCATGGGTTACCACCAGCATGGTCATGCCGTCTCTCGCCAGGTCCCGCATAACGGAGAGAACCTCGCCGGTGAGCTCCGGGTCCAGGGCCGAGGTGGGCTCATCAAAGTAGATGATCTTCGGATTGGTCGCCAGGGCCCGGGCAATGGCAACCCGCTGCTGCTGCCCGCCGGAGAGCTGGCTCGGGTAGTAGTCGTAGCGGTCGGACAGTCCTACCTTATCCAGGGCCTGTTTGCCAATGGAAATTGCCTGATGCTTTCCCATTTTCCGGGCCACGATTAACCCTTCCGTAACATTCTGCAGGGCGGTTTTGTTGGCAAAAAGGTTGTAGTTCTGAAATACAAAGGCGGTTTTCTCCCGGAGACGGGCGATGTCTTTTTTGGAAATGTGACCGAACTGGAAGTGCTCCCCGTCGAAGATCAGTTCACCGGAGTCCGCTGTCTCCAAGAAGTTGATACACCGCAGAAGCGTCGTCTTACCGGAGCCGCTGGGCCCCAGAATCGCTACCACGTCTCCCTGGTCCACTTCCAAATCCACACCCTTCAGCACATCGGTGCCGTCAAAGGATTTTTTGATCTGTTTGATTTCCAGCATAGTTACCCCCTGTGAGTCCCATAGGCACCCAGCTTCTTTTCACCCAGGCGCTGCAGCTTTGTGAGCACTGTGGAGAAAAGCAGGTAGATAAGGCCCACTTCTATGTACAGTGCCAGCGGTTCATAGGTCCTTGCCACAATGCGCTGGGTCACCATAAACATCTCGGTTACGGTGATGTTGGCAGCCAGGGACGTGTCCTTCACCATGGCAATCAGGGAGTTGGAGAGGGGAGGAAAGGCGGTCCGCAGGGCCTGGGGAAGGATAATGCGCCGAATCGTCTGCAAATAGCTCATGCCCACACAGTACCCGGCCTCCAGCTGTCCCGCAGGCACGGATTCCAGAGCCGCCCGAATGGTTTCGGCGGAGTAGGCTCCTTCGTTGATGGAGAACACAATAACCGCCGCCGGAAAGGGGTCCAGCACCACGCCCACTTTGGGCAGCCCGTAAAAAATCACAAACAGCTGTACCAGCAGCGGCGTACCACGGATGACCCAGATGTAAAACCGGCAAAGCGGCGTGAGAAATTTGATTTTGGCAAACTGGGTGAGTGCGACCACCGTGGCAATAACCATGGCAAGAGAGAAGGAAATGACCGTCAGCGGGATGGTCATGGTCAGTCCCGGCAGTAAAATTTTAGGAAAGGAATCTACGAGGATTCCCCATAATCTTTCCGTAAACATGGATATGCTCCTCATTTGTATCACAAAAATTCACTTACAAATATACTCAGAAAGTACACACTTGTCAAGCAAAACACCGGATATGGAACTGTGTGCGCCGTGTAC
The DNA here is from genome assembly GCA_018710805.1 of Candidatus Faecousia faecipullorum. Classification (GTDB taxonomy): domain Bacteria; phylum Bacillota; class Clostridia; order Oscillospirales; family Oscillospiraceae; genus Faecousia; species Faecousia faecipullorum. The sequence continues at coordinate 1,092 of DVJG01000183.1, read as the reverse complement.
TGTTAATAATTAAGGGAGGGTTTTGCCCCTCCCTTATAAAAATAACGACCTAAAGAAGAAGCGGCTGCACCTGAATTCCGCTCAGGGCTGCCTCCACTGTCTCCGGTATCCGTTCAAAATCCGCCACCAAGCTGGTGGGCTTCCCCTGAGGATGATCCTGCCCAAATGGAACAAAATAGTAATGCTTTCGATTCAGGAGCCTGCCGATATTCTCCGCCGCACCAGCCAGGCCGTCGTTGGTGGAAATCGCCACCACCACGGGCCGCCCATTTCGCAGATGACTTTTTGCCGCCATGGTGACAGGGCCGTCGGCAATGCCGCAGCGGAGCTTTGCCAGGGTGTTTCCCGTGCAGGGTGCAATTACCAAAAGATCCAATAGTTTCTTCGGTCCAATGGGTTCCACCTGGGAAATGGTGTGCAGGACTTCCGTACCGCAGATTTCTTTTGCCCTTGCGATGTGGGCTTCCGCCGTCCCGAAGCGGCTGTCGATGGTGTAGGCGGAATTGGAGAAAATGGGTGTGAGCTTGTGCTCCCGGGCCAAAGCCTCCATGGCTGGGAACATTTTCGAGAATGTGCAGAAGGAGCCGCAGACTCCAAAGCCGATATTCATACCTTCCCCTCCCTGCAAAGGGCCAAAACCCGCGTAGCAATGAGCCGCCCGGAGGATTCCGGTGCCCAGGTTCCAGGCAGCCCCCGGGCCAGAATGACATTTTCACCGGCAAGACCCGACCCGGATGCCAGGTCAATAACCAGACAGTCCCCCAAATCCTTTCGCGAAACCATGGATGCCGGGACTGTATTGTAAACCATCCGGAATTTTCCCAGCTGCTGAGGAAGTTCCCCGTAATCCAACGCTATGTATCCCAGAGCGCTCAGCATTGCCCGGTCGCTTTCCTTTCGTGCCGCAACCGCAACGGAGACACCCAGATTTTGCAGGTTTCTTGCCAGGCACTTCCCGATCCGGCCCCAGCCAAGGACCAAAACGGGGAAGTCCCGGAAGGTTCCGGTCATGATTTTCCTTGCCACGCCCAAGGCGCAGTCCGCAGTAATGGCGGCGTTTTCCGCCAAATAAACGGCGTCTTTTAATAGGTC
>DVJG01000182.1 GCA_018710805.1 Candidatus Faecousia faecipullorum | reverse complement strand
TCTTTGAGGCTTTTTGACAGGTGTTTTGCAGTCTCCTGCGTGCATAATTTGTCCCCCATGGGGGGACAAATTCCACACTTGGAGCCTGAGAAGTGTTTTCTGCCAGGTACACGCCCCGGCAGAAAACGCATCAAACTTTATTTGCCGCCCCAGGCGGCAAACTCTGCGAGACTTTTTTGACAAGCTGTTGCAGGTGAGAGGCGTGCCTCTCACCTGCATTGCGTTTTTTGAATTCAGAGCATGGCGAGAATTTCTGCCTTGGGGCTTGCGCCGATCATTTTCTTCTCCGCCTTGCCGTTTTTCATGACAATCAGGGTGGGGATGCTGACGATCTGGAACCGTGCAGCCAGGGCTACCTCGTCGTCCACATTGACTTTGCCCACCAGGATGTCTTCCCGTTCTTCGGCAATCTCATCCACAATGGGGCTCACCATCCGGCAGGGTCCGCACCAGGGCGCCCAGAAGTCCAGAAGGACAGGTTTTTCACTGCGAAGAACCTTTTCTTCAAAATTGGCAGCGGTGATTTGCATAACAGACATTTGTCATTCCTCCTTTTTTCCTTAGTATATCACATCTTACTCGTTCTTTCCAGAGAAAGTTATACCATATCGGAAAATTCATCCCATGAAACATTTCCCCGCCATTTCTTCCAGGGAACCTCAGAAATTGTCGAAACTATGAAGAACCCGCCTCTTTTTCCGGGTCCTTTTATGCAAGTAAACGGAAAGGGCCTTGACAGATGGGCGTTCATCTTCTAAAATAGCCATAAGAGACGTCCTCTCTCAGACTTTTTTCGGAAGGTGACGCTATGTATCGACTGTTAGAGCTGAATCCTCAGCTGGAACCCTTTGCCGGGGACATCGATCTTCGGATGTTCCTGTACCGCTCCACCAAAAATCGACTGCTGACCGAGGGCCAGACCCTGAATGACTTTGCCAACGCCCACGAATACTTTGGCTTCCACCATGTGGATGGGGGCTGGTATTACCGGGAGTGGGCGCCAAGTGCATTCCAGCTGTATCTGGAAGGCGAATTCAATAACTGGAACAAAACCAGCCATCCCCTCAAAAAGCTGGATAACGGCAACTGGGAAATTTACCTGCCCGGGGACGACGCCCTCTGGGAAGGGTGCAAGGTCAAAACCGTGGTAGATGCCAATATGCAGCGTACCGAGCACATCCCTCTGTACGCCCGGCGGGTCGTTCAGGACCCCAAAACCCTGACCTTTACCTGCGAGGTCACCGACGATTTCAAGAAATTCCCCTGGACCGACCAGAATTTCTGCGGGGAAGACAGCGTCTACATCTACGAGGCCCACGTGGGCATGGCCCAGGAAGCAGGCAGAATCGGCACTTATAAGGAGTTCGCCGACAACATTCTGCCCATCATCAAAAAGGATGGCTATAACACCGTCCAGCTCATGGCCATTATGGAGCACCCTTACTATGGCTCCTTCGGCTATCAGGTGTCCAGCTTCTTCGCCGCCTCCTCCTGGTTCGGCAAGCCCGAGGACCTCAAGTATCTGGTGAACAAGGCCCACGAAATGGGCATCCGGGTACTTTTGGACGTTGTTCACTCCCATGCCGTCAAGAACACCGCCGAAGGCATCAATATGTTCGACGGCACCACCTGGCAGTTCTTCCACGACGGAGATAAGGGCGAGCATCCCGCCTGGGGCACCAAGTGCTTTGACTATGGCAAGACCGGCGTTCTCCACTTCCTGCTGAGCAATCTGAAATTCTGGATGACCGAATACCACTTTGACGGCTTCCGATTCGACGGTGTCACCTCTATGCTGTACCACGACCACGGCCTGGGCACGGACTTTAACACCAACGACAAGTACTTCTCCTACAACACCCACACCGAGGCCATCACCTATTTGCAGCTGGCAAACGAGCTCATTCGTCAGGTGAATCCCCGGGCCATCACCATCGCTGAGGATATGTCCGGTATGCCCGGCATGGGCCTGCCCATTGAGGACGGCGGCATCGGCTTTGACTTCCGCCTTGGCATGGGACTTCCCGATATGTGGATCAAAACCGTAAAGGAAAAAACCGACGATCAGTGGGACATTTATCAGATGTGGTGCGATATGTGTCTGCGGCGGCCGGGAGAAAAGACCATTGCATATGTGGAATCCCACGACCAGGCACTGGTGGGCGACAAGACCATGATTTTCCGTCTGGCCGACGCCGCCATGTACACCGACATGGACAAGGCTACCCACAACCCCGTCATTGACCGGGCCATTGCCCTGCACAAAATGATTCGCCTGTTCACCCTGGGAGGCGGCGGCGAAGGGTACCTGAACTTCATGGGCAACGAATTTGGTCACCCCGAGTGGATCGACTTCCCCCGGGAGGGCAACGGCTGGAGCTTCCACTACTGCCGCCGCCAGTGGAGCCTGCGGGAGAACGGGTACCTCAAGTACCAGTGGCTGGGAGACTTCGATGAGGATATGGTGAAGCTCACCAAGGCCAACCGGATGTTCGACCAGCAGATGGGCGACCTGATGCTGAACAAGCAGCCGGAAAAGATTCTGGTATTCTACCGTCACGGATTGCTCTTCGCCTTCAACTTCCATCCCTTCAAATCTCTGGCGAATATTCTGGTGCCGGTGCATCAGCCGGGAGAATACAACGTGGTGCTGTCCACCGACGACAAGAAATACGGCGGCTTCGATCAGATCAAGCACATCCCCTACCCCACCAAGAAATTCGACGGCAAGCACTATGTGGAGCTGTATCTGCCTGCACGGACTGCGGTGGTGCTGAAGGAAACCGTGATTTTGCCCAAGGAAGAGACAGAAAAAGGCTGATTCCAAATTATTTTGCAGGGGAGGGCCAAGCCCCTCCCCTGCTCTGACATATGGAGGATATTTATGGATAAGATTCTGGAAATCTGTGTGGATTCCCTGGCGTCGGCCCGGGCAGCCATTGCCGGCGGTGCAGACCGGTTGGAGTTCTGCAGCGCTTTGGCTGTAGGCGGATTGACCCCCTATGCCGCGCTTTTGGAGCAAATCCGGGCAGAAAGCAATATCAAAGTCCGCTGTCTCATGCGGCCCCGGGCCGGGGATTTCCTCTATGAGAAAGAGGAGATCGCCGAAATGGCGGCGGAGATTCGGGTTCTCAGAAAACTGGGAGCCGACGGCTTTGTGATTGGGTGCCTGACACCGGAGGGCGATCTGGACAAGGAGGCCATGAAGCCCCTGCTGGATGCCGCCGAGGGGACGGGTCTGACCCTGCATCGGTGCATCGATGTATCCCGGGATTTGGAGCAGACCTATCTCGCAGCCCAGGAGCTGGGCATCGACACGGTGCTCACCAGCGGCGGTGCCGGAAACTGCACCGCAGGAATGGATGCCATCGGAAAGCTGCTGCAGCTGAGAGATTCCG
>DVJG01000181.1 GCA_018710805.1 Candidatus Faecousia faecipullorum | reverse complement strand
CGCCGAGAACTGCCACGGCCAGAAATATGCCGAAGGTCTGCAGGGTAAAGGGCACGGGAGCGGGAATGGAGAGCCAGGAACAAACCGCTATGAGTGCCGCAAACATGGCAATATAGGCCATATCGATGGTCCGTATTTTCTGTGCTGTGTTTGTCTGTGCCATGGTGATTTCCTCCGATGTTCAAAGTTTCGCCTGGAGTATATCACGATGCCGGATGGAATGTCAACCGGACTTCTCCTTCTCGCCGCAATGGAAGAATGCCGGAAACCACCCGCATTTTTAGGAGTTTTACTGGAAAGGAAAGGGAAAACCCGCCACAAGCTGAAACTTTTCCTTGCCGTATTCGACATGGTGTGCTATAATCATTAAAGTTATATAGACAAGGTGACCCCAGGACCTGGGGTTTTATCAATGTGGTCAGTAAGGTGTGTATTATATGGCTCTACGGAAACCGAAATCATTTAACTCCATGACAATCCTGCGGGCAGGTCTCATTGTACTTCTGGACGTCCTTTTTACCATGGGCTCTTTTTTTGTGGCCCTGTGGTTCCGGGCGGATTTCTCCTTTGAGAACATTTACTATGTACATATGGCAGGCTACCTCTCTGCCATCCTTCCCTGGTGCGCCATTACGGTGCTGGTTTTTTTCTGCTTCCGGCTCTACAGCAGTATCTGGTCCTTTGTCAGCGTTCCGGAGGTGTTCCGCATTGTAGGCGCCTATGCGGTGCTGGCGGTTATCGGTGTGAGCATCTTCCGCTTTGACGGCAGGATTATGCCCCGGTCCAGCATGGTTCTGGGCTTCATTTTCAGCTTTATCGGCACGGTCAGCATTCGCTTTTCCTACCGGCTGTACCTGACGGCCCTGCGGAAGCTCACCCATGTGGCTCATGCGGCCGGTATGAAAAACGTCATGATCATCGGCGCAGGAGACGCAGGCCGGGCTCTGGCCCAGGAATTTATCAACTCCAACTACATCCGGGACCGCCTGGTCTGTGTCATTGACGACAACCCCGCCAAACAGGGCAAACAGCTGTGCGGCATTCCCATTGTGGGCACCCGGCTTCAAATCACCGGAGCCGTGAAGCGGTACAAGGTGGACAAGATCATCTTCGCCATTCCCTCCTGCTCCGCAAAATCCCGGAAGGCCATTCTCGACATCTGCGCCACCACAGGCTGTGAGGTCCAGACATTGCCCGGCATCTTCCAGATGGTCAACGGCGACGTCAGCGTCAGCAAGCTTCGCCAGGTGGACCCCCAGGACCTTCTGGGCAGAGACCCCATCCAGGTCAACATGGATGAGATTATGAACTATGTCTCCGGGAAAGTGGTTCTGGTGACCGGCGGCGGCGGCAGCATCGGCAGCGAACTTTGCCGCCAGATTGTACGAGCCAATCCCAAACAGCTCATCATCTTCGATATCTACGAAAACTCTGCCTATGATATTCAGATGGAGCTCCGCCGGACCCATCCGGAGCTGAACCTTACGGTGCTCATCGGTTCGGTGCGGAACACAAAGCGGGTGGAATACGTGGTGGGCCACTATAGACCGGACCTTATTTTCCATGCGGCTGCCCATAAGCACGTGCCGCTTATGGAGGACAGTCCCAACGAGGCCATCAAAAACAATGTGTTCGGAACCTACAAAATGGCACAGGCCGCAGCAAAATATGGCGTGCGTCGATTTGTCCTCATCTCCACGGACAAGGCCGTGAATCCCACCAACATCATGGGCGCTTCCAAGCGGCTGTGCGAAATGGTGGTGCAGATGATGAACCGGGAGTCCGCCACGGAATTTGTGGCCGTGCGCTTCGGCAACGTTCTGGGCTCCAACGGCAGCGTCATCCCGCTCTTTAAGAAGCAGATCGAGGCAGGCGGCCCTGTCACCGTTACGGACCCCAACATCATCCGCTATTTTATGACCATTCCCGAGGCCGTGAGCCTGGTGCTCCAGGCAGGCTATTACGCCAAGGGCGGGGAGATTTTTGTTCTGGACATGGGCGAACCTGTGAAGATTGACTCCATGGCCAGAAATATGATCCGTCTTTCCGGCTACGAGCCGGATGTGGATATCAAAATTGAGTACACAGGCCTGCGCCCCGGCGAGAAGCTCTACGAGGAGCTTCTCATGAAGGAAGAGGGGATGCAGGAGACTGCCAACAAGCTCATCCACATCGGAAAGCCCATTGAAATGGACGACGAGGAATTCAAGGTACACCTGAAAGCCCTGGACGAGGCCTGCAAAGCGGAGACAGAGGACATGAAGGAAATCGTTGCGAAAATTGTTCCCACGTACCACCCCCAGGGAGAACTGGTGAAAGTCTAAGGAACCTCTGAATAAATTGTCTTCGGCTGGGCAGCGAATCCTTTGCCCCATCCGTGCAGTTCTGAAAATAGGAAATACATACAGTATTCCTCCATTTTCAGAACCTTCGGCTGAGCCAAAATCTTTTGCTTCCAGCTCTTGCCAAATTAATCAGAGTTTCCCTAATTCTTCATAAAGAAAGGGGCAAATGCCCATGTATCAGAAATTCGGAAAGCGGTTTTTCGATATTCTTCTCTCGGGCTGTGCCATTTTGGTGCTGGCGCCGCTTCTGTGCCTG
>DVJG01000180.1 GCA_018710805.1 Candidatus Faecousia faecipullorum | reverse complement strand
ACCTTTATTTCCCCCTGCCTTCTTCCCATGCTGCCCATTTACCTCAGCTATTTTGCAGGCGGCGGGGAACGCAGTACCAGAAAGACGCTTTTGGGAGCCGCTGGCTTTACACTGGGGTTTACGGTGGTATTCGTTGCGCTGGGAGCCCTTGCCGGAACCTTGGGCAGCTTTCTCATCCGGTATCGTGCTTGGGTGGACATCATCGGAGGCCTTCTTGTCATAGCCTTTGGCCTTAACTACCTGGGACTTCTGAAATGGAACCTGTTTCATGGAAGCCGCCGGGGCGATTTCGGAACCGAAATGGGATTCTTCTCCGCATTTCTTTTCGGAATCGTGTTCTCCGTTGGCTGGACGCCCTGTGTGGGAGCGTTCCTGGGTTCTGCCCTGATGCTGGCTTCCCAGCGTGGTCACGTGCTGGAGGGCATGGCAATGCTTCTGAGCTATTCCCTGGGCCTGGGAATTCCGTTTTTGCTCAGTGCCGTGCTTATCGACAAGTTGAAATCCACATTCAACTGGATCAAGGCCCATTACGATATCATCAACAAGATCTGCGGCGGAGCGCTTATTTTGGTGGGTGTGCTCATGGCCACAGGCTTGCTGGGAAGATTCCTGAATTTCTTGAGCTGAGGAGGACAGTATGGAGAAAACCTATCGTTATCTGAAAATCGCCATTTTCATTCTGGCCTTTGCCGTCCTCATGGCAGGTGCCTGGGTACTGTATAACCGCCTGGGCAGTCAGATTGCCCTGCCCACTGAGACCCAGGCAGAAAGCCAAAAAGCCCCGGACTTTACCTTTTACGATGGAGAAGGGGAGGCCCACAAGCTTTCCGACTACCTGGGAAAGCCCGTGGTTTTGAACTTCTGGGCCAGCTGGTGCGGTCCCTGCAAGAGCGAAATGCCGGAAATTCAAAAGGCATATGAAACCTACGGCCAGGAGATTGCGTTCCTCATTGTGGACCTTCCCGGAGGCCGGGAAACCGAAGAGGCTGCCAAGAGCTATATTGAAAGCCAGAATTACACCTTCCCGGTGTTCTTCGACAATGATATGGCTGGTGCCATGGCCTACGGCATTATGGGCATTCCTGCCACCTTCTTCCTGGATGCCGAAGGAAACGTGGTTACCTCTATCCGCCAGGCCATGACCGGAGAGTTCCTGCAGGATGCTATCGACCAAATCCTGGAATCAAAGTGATTTGTAGGGGAGGGATTTATCCCTCCCTTAATGCGTAACTTAGAGTGGTCCAGTAAACCGATTAAGGGAGGCATGAATGCCTCCCTTACATAGCCAATAGAAAAAGTTGTATGGGGAGGCGTTTTCACGTCTCCCATATTTTTTTATTTTCCCATTGACAAATCCCTGCGTTTGTGTTACTGTATTAGTGCATTAGTACAGTAACACAAGGAGGTACCTATGAACTGGAAAATGGCCGGTGATAAGCCGGTGTATCAGCAGATCATGGCAGCGCTCCGGGGAGCCATTTTAAAAGGTGAGCTAATCCCGGGGCAGAAGGTTCCCTCGGTCCGGGAAGTGGCTGCCGAGGCCCAGGTGAATCCCAACACCGTCCAGCGGGCTTTTTCAGAGCTGGAACGGGAGGGGCTTCTGGTGGGCGGCGGCACCAGCGGAAGGACTGTGACCACAGACGAGACGGTTCTCGCTGCCATGCGTCAGGAAACCCTACAGGAATTGGCAAGGGAGTGCATGGAACGCTTTGCGGTGTTCGGAGTGACCCTGGCCCAGGCGGCCCAGCTGCTGCTGGACCTAGAAAAGGAGGAAACATGACAAACACATTGGAGACGAAAAATCTCACAAAACGCTATGGAAGCGTCAATGCCCTGGATGGAATCAATCTGACCCTGCCTCAGGGAAAAATCGTGGGCCTGCTTGGTCCCAACGGCAGCGGCAAGACCACACTCATCAAGCTGGCTGCGGGATTGCTGACTCCCACGGAGGGCGAAATCACCATTTGCGGCGAGAAAGTGGGACCCAAAAGTAAGGCGCTGGTATCCTATCTTCCCGATCGGCCCTACTTTGCGAAGCAGACCACCGTTTCTCAGGAGCTGGACATTTTCCAGGACTTCTATGCTGACTTTGACCGGGAGAGAGCTGAGCGGATGCTCAGCGGCCTTGGAATTGACACCAAAGCGAGATTCCGCACCCTTTCCAAAGGCACCCAAGAGAAGGTCCAGCTGGTTCTGGTCATGTCCCGCAGGGCAAAGCTGTATCTGCTGGATGAGCCCATTGGCGGCGTGGATCCGGCTGCCAGAGACTATATTTTAAACACCATCATCAGTAACTACGACCCCGACGCCACCATTCTCATTTCTACCCATCTCATTTCTGACGTGGAGCGGGTGCTGGACGAATACATTTTCCTGGACCATGGCCGTATTCTTCAGACGGGAAATGCAGACGAGGTCCGGGAAAACACAGGGAAATCCCTGGACGAACAATTCCGGGAGGTATTCAAATGTTCCGAAAACTACTGAAAAACGATTTAAAGACCGCCTGGAAATTTCTCTGGGTTCTGTGGCTCATGGCCATAAGCGCTGCCGCTGTCGGTGTCGGTATGATGCGGATTATTAGTGCAGCGGAAAATACCACGCTGATTGCGGTGGGCACGCTTACAATGACGGCCGTGGCTTTCACCATATTCGGCAGCTGGGTCGCGTCCCTGTTTTTGCTGCTGGGAAGTTTTTACAAGAGCCGATTTACGGATCAGGGGTATCTGACCTTCACCCTGCCCGTGAGCACCCACGATGTGCTTCTGTCCAGCTACCTTACCAGCGCCCTGGGGATTGTGGTCAGCGCCCTTGTGACGGTTTTGTCCTTCGGCATTATGCTATTTTTCGGCATCTCCGACTTTGACGGTCAGCGGGTCCAGATGATTGGAATGTGCTTCCAGCGCTTACCGGAACTCATCGACATCTTCGGCGGATGGAATATCGTGCTGTTCGCCGTTTATATCCTGGTGGCGGCGCTCAGCGAACTGGTGACGGTCATGCTGGCAATCACCATAGGCGCAGCGATTGCCAAAAAACACAAGATTTTCTCCGCCATTGCCGTCTACTATGGCATCCATATGGTCCTGTCTTTCATTTACGGAACGGGGCTTGTGGCAACGTCTGTGACTACAGGCAAGTTCCAGTATTTCCTCCTGGGTCAGAGCGGCTTATTCCTGGTCTTTGGCGTGGGAGCGTATTTCCTCATGCACTACCTGGTGAATAAGAAGCTGAACCTGAACTGACGCATACTTATAAGGGAAGGACCTGATTCCCTTACAGAAATTTCAAAAAATAGCCGCTCCCAATCCGGGAGCGGCTATTTCAGTATGTCAAAAATGCCTCGCAGAGTTTGCCGCCTACGGCGGCAAATAAAATCCAATGCGTTTTCTGCCGGGGCGTGTACCTGGCAGAAAACACTTCTCAGGCTCCAAGTGTGGAATTTGTCCCCCCATGGGGGACAAATTATGCACGCAGGAGACTGCAAAACACCTGTCAAAAAGCCTCAAAGA
>DVJG01000179.1 GCA_018710805.1 Candidatus Faecousia faecipullorum | reverse complement strand
ACTGCGGCGAAGATCACCAGCAGCTTGATGCTGCCCTTCATTTCCCGTTTATACAGAGTCCAGTTAATCATTTTTCTCGCCTCCGTAGTAGTGCATGAAAATCTCCTCGAGTCCTTGCTTTGCAGAGACTGTCACAGAACATCCGTTGACCGTTCCGCCAAAATCCGCAGCAAAGGCCTTTGCCAGGGACTCCGAAGCCAGGGTGACCTCATAGGAGCGCACATGGCGCTTTCGCAGGGCTTCCACAGAGTCCACGGCAGCCAGTTTTCCTTCCCGAATAATGCCGATACGGTCGCAGGTGCGCTCCACTTCTTCAAACATATGGCTGGACAGCAGGATCGTTTTGCCCCGCTTTTTCTCCTCTGCAATGAGCTCAACAAAGCGGCTCTGCATCAGCGGGTCCAGTCCGCTGGTAGGCTCGTCCAGAATGAGAATGTCCGGGTCGTGCATAAAGGCGGCAACAATACCGATTTTTTGCTTCATGCCTTTGCTCATTTTCTTGATTTTACCTTTTGGGTTCAGCTCAAAGCGTTCCAGAAGGGCTTTTTTTCGGCCGCTATCCTGAAATCCCCGATACTTTGCGGAAAAATCCAGAAATTCCGTGCCGCTCATATCGTCAAAAAAGTTGATTTCTCCGGGAATGTAGCCGAGATTCTTTTGAATTTCGCTGCTTTGGGTCCAGCAGTCCAGCCCGCCGATGGTGCATTTTCCTGCCTTGGGTTTGATAAAGCCCATCAGGTGGCGGATGGTGGTGGTTTTTCCTGCGCCATTGGGGCCGAGAAATCCAAAAACCTCGCCATTTCCCACGCCGAAAGACACATCAAAAATGCCTTTTCCATCGCCATAATCCCGGGTCAGCTTTTCAATGCTGATAACGTCCATGGTTATTCCTCCTTGCAGACAGCTTTTTTCCTATCGCTTTGTCAATATCCTATCATATGGTACTTTTCCGGTCAATGGAAACAAACAAAAAAGAGGTGTTTTCCAGGCCTTTTGCAAATATAACCGGGTGCTGCCCAATGTGGCGGCACCCGGTTAAAAATGTTTATTTGGTTTTGGTACGGTACAGCAATTCCCGCAGGCCTGTCAGGATCAACAGTACCCCAAATCCTTTTTTCAGCGCCTCCATGGGAAGTGCGAACCCGATGTGTGCTCCTATAAAGGCGGCAATGCAGCCGCCGATGGCCGCAGGAACAATGACCTTCCACTGCAGGACGCCCTGCTTCAGCCGGAACAGACAGGCAATCACTGCCCCGGGCAGGAAAAATACCAGGTTGATTCCCCGGGCGATTCCCGGGTCCATGCCCAGCACCAATGTGAGCCATAGCAATAGCAGGCTTCCGCCGCCGACACCAAGCCCCGACAGAATCCCAAGGGCCGTGCCAACCATGAGGGCAATGGGAAAGCTCTCTAGCATAAATACCGCACCCCACCCCAGAGAATAAAGGCACCCAGAAGCCGATGGAGCCACTTTGTAGGCACTTTGTGGCCAAAGGTTCCGGCGAAAATGCCGCCGATGGCGCTGCCCAGAAGGTAGGGGAGGGCAACCCCATAGTCTACCATTCCAAAGGTCGTCTCCATGAAAAGCGTCACGGCGCAGATGGGAAGAATGATGGACACCGAGGTGGGGAACACCTTCGCTTCTTCCAAATTCGTCAGCATGGTGAGAAGAGGCACCAGCACCATACCGCCGCCTGCGCCGAAAATACCGGTGACGGCGCCTGCGCTGAAACCTGCCAGTGCTGCCTTGGCATAATCGAATTTCCGCAAAAAAACACCTCCCAGGTCAGCTTTTCCCTGGGAGGCGTTTTTCATTCAAAGGGATGGATTAGCTGGCGCTGACCACTAAGTCCTTGCGGATGTAGCGGTCGTCGCCCAGGTCCATGGGCATGGCGTCCACCAGGTCGGTGTACCACTTTTCCATCTCAGCGGTGCGGAGATCGTTGGTGATCAGGTAGTCCCGATAGGTGATATCGGCATCGCCCACGAAGTACATGACGTGGTAGCCATACTCGGTTTCCACAATGCCGGTGTCGCCGGCAGCGCGGGTCTCGTCGAAGCACCAGTCGTTAAAGGCGGTGACCATCTGACCGGGGTAGACATTCTCATAGAGACCGCCGTTATCCTTGGAACCGGGATCGGTGCTCTTTTCCTTGGCCAGAGCGGCAAAGCTGTCCTCGGTCTTGTCTCCGGATTCAAACTCCTTCAGAATGTCCTCGGCGGAAGTCTTGGCGGCAGCCTTCTCCTCATCGGAGTAGGTGGTGGCGCCTGTGGCAGCATCCTGAGTGCCGCCCTGGAAGGGAACCAGAATGTGGCGGACGTTCTTCAGGGAGAACTGATTGTCGCTCATGCCTGTATAGAATACCACATAGTAGCCGTTGGTGACGGTCTCTTCCGTGCCATCCTCATTGGTGGTGGTAGAGGTGTTTGCGATAACGGTCACATCGCCTTCCTTCCGGGCTTCGTCAGTGACCCAGTCGGCGTAGACGCTGGAAACGCTGCTGTACAGGGTGTCTGCGTAGGCCTGGGAAGCGGTGCTCTGGTTCTCTCTTTCGGGCAGAGCGGCAATGCAGGCATCCAGCTCGGCAACTGTGGTGGGCTTGCCCTCCAGAATGCTGTCAGCGGCGGCCTTGGCGGCGTCCACGGAAGCCTGCTTCTCTTCGTCGGAGTAGGTTTTGTTGCCGTTTTCGTCTTCAGTACCGCCTTCCAGGAAGTTGGAAGCGGAGAGGTAATAGGTGTTGTAGGAGTAGGAAGAGTAGGCCTTGGGGTCCTCGGCGTCCTTCGCACGGATGTCCTCATCAGTGTAGGTAAGGCTCTCGCTGTGGGCGTCGTAGTAGGCGGAGGCCATAGTGTTGTGCGTTACGTAGGCCTTGTAGCTGTCTACGGTAGCGCCGCTTCCGTAGATTGCCTTGATATAGCGGTTGGCATCGGAGTAGCCGTAGATTTTTGCATAGGCTTCCAGGTTCAGAATGGTGGTGTCAATTTCGGCAAGCTGGTCCTCGGTGAGGGTAAAGCCTTCTTCGTTGGCGGCGTCCACCAAAGCGTAGGTATCCTTGGCGTTCTCCCGGGCGGAAGTCAGGAAGCTGTCAGCCCAGGTTTCCCCGGTCTCGGGGTTCTGGACCTGCTCGTCCAGGGGCTTGCTGGTATCCAGGCCGAACATGGCGGCGTAGCTGCCATACTGGGAAGTGAAGGTGTTGACGGCGTCCATGTAGAAGTAGCCAAGCTCGGCATTGGAGATTTCGTGCTCGCCCACGGTCAGGGCAACGGTCTTTCTCTCCAGCACGCCGCTGTTGCGAACGAGCTGGCTTACGCCCATGATAAGAGCGGTCACCAGAATCACTGCCATCAGGGCAACAAAGCCATAGGTAATCCGATCGGTTTTCTTAGCTTCCTTCTGAGCGGACAGCTGCTTTTCGGTGAGCTTTTCAGCTTCCTGCTCTTTGCGGAGCTTTTTCTTGTTGGATGCACTCATGTGATCATATCCTCTCATTTGTCCTTGGGATGTACGCGCGGATAGCGCATAGACCTTGCTATTATAACGGACAATGCGCTCAGTTTCAAGGGGAAATTTCACGGAAGCGTCCGAAAAGAAGAAAATTTACAAGTTTCCCTTGGAAATCGTCTCCCGCTCCAGGGCCAGAAGGTCCTGCTTCATGGGAAGTCCGCAGGCGTAGCCCGTCAGCGCGCCCTTGGTGCCTACAACCCGGTGACAGGGCACTGCAATGATAAGGGGGTTCCGGTTACAGGCCATGCCAACTGCGCGGGAGCCTTTCGGACAGCCGATTTCTTTCGCAATTTGTCCATAAGTCCTGACTTCGCCGTAAGGAATGGCCAGCAAGGCCTCCCAAACCTTTTCCTGGAATGCTGTGCCCCGAAGAAGTATGGGAAAGGTAAATTCCTGCCGGCATCCTTCCAGATATTCCTGGAACTCCCGAAAAACCTGCTCAGTCAGCCCGGTAGGTGTACCAAAGTCCTTGCAGTCCTGCATAAAATGAAGAGCCACTATGGCCCCGTTCTCATATTCCGCGCGGATGTACCCTGTGTAAAATGGGAAAACCGAAAAGCCTTTGTCCATGCCAACAGCTCCTTTCTTTACATTATATTATAATTTGTGCTTATCGGTTTAACTCAGCAACCAGCCCAAAAACCGAATCTACCCTATTTATTGGACACAAGCCGAAGTATACTGGTGTCATCCAAACAACAGGAGTGCAATCAGTATGGCAGCGGCGGAGCGGAT
>DVJG01000178.1 GCA_018710805.1 Candidatus Faecousia faecipullorum | reverse complement strand
GAGGAAATGACGCTATCGTAGGAACCCTCAGATTTGTGCCAGGTATCCCACTCCCACAGGGCATATCGGTCAAAGAGGGTGTTTTTGCCATATTCCAGGATGTAGATCACGTCATCATTGCGCTGGTCCTGGTAGACTGCCAAAATCACATCGCCTTTGGAGCTGTCCACCGCCAGGGCAGGGAACTCCACATTGAGTTCCTTTGGAATCAGCGTTTCCAGCGCGTCAATGCCAGCGGTGGAGACCCGGAAGCCTCCTTCCAGCAGAAACCATACGCCAAGGAGAACCACAAGAGCAGCCATGATTCTAAGCAGTTTGTTTTTCATTTCCTCGCCTCCTTCCAAGTGCAAAATGACCCTGCTGGAATGTCAGCAGGGTCAAAATTTTTAGTTCAGAGCAGCCTTGGCCTTCTCGACGACAGCTGCAAAAGCGGCGGTGTCCTGGATAGCCATCTCGGACAGGCTCTTGCGGTTCATCTCAATGCCGGCCTTCTTGATGCCGTTCATGAAGGTGGAGTAGTTCATGCCGTAGGGAGCGACGGAAGCGCTGATACGGGTGATCCACAGGCGGCGGTAGTCACGCTTCTTCAGCTTGCGGCCCTTGAAAGCGTAGTTGCCGGACTTCATGACCTGCTGCTTGGCCATCTTGAAGTGCTTGGACTTGGAACCCCAGTAGCCCTTGGCCAGCTTCAGGGTAGCATTTCTTCTTTTGCGCGTCATCATTGCGCCTTTAACTCTTGCCATTTTTCAGTATCCTCCTTCTGCCTTACTTGTACGGGATCATTTTCTTGATCGCATCGACATTGGTCATGTCGGCGTATGCGGTGGTACGCAGACGGCGGGTACGCTTGGTGGTCTTCTTGGTCAGGATGTGGCTCTTAAAAGCGCGGGCTCTCTTGACCTTACCGGACTGGGTCAGGTTGAATCTCTTCTTAGCGCCGCTGTGAGTCTTAAGCTTGGGCATAGGTAGGTTCTCCTTCCATAATCATTGGTTTCGTAATTACTTGTTGTTCTTAGGGGTCAGGAACATCGCCATGAAGCGGCCTTCCAGCTTGGGATTCTTCTCCATGGCCGCGATCTCGGAGCATTTGTCAGCGAAGTCCAGCAGGAGCTTCTCGCCCAGATTGGTATGGGCCATTTCGCGGCCGCGGAAACGGACGCTGACCTTCACCCGGTTGCCGTCTGCCAGGAACTTCTGGGCGGCGCGGACCTTGGTGTCCAGGTCGTTGGTGTCGATGCTGGGGCTCATGCGGATCTCCTTGATCTCCACCACCCGCTGATTCTTCCGGGCTTCCTTCTCCCGCTTCTTCTGATCGAAGCAGAACTTGGAATAATCCATGATCTTGCACACGGGGGGAACGGCGTTGGGCGAAATTTTCACCAGATCCATTCCCTGCTCCTCGGCCATGGCGTTGGCCTGGGCAGCGGACACGATGCCCAGCTGAGCGCCGTCGGCGCCGATGAGCCGGATCTCCTTGTCCCGGATCTCCTCATTGAGCTGATGGTCTAACTTTGCGATGGTAAGCACCTCCAAATAAACAGCAAAAAGCGGATGCCAAAGCACCCGCACAAATCCTCCCAAAGCCCCTAGGGGAAGGGAAAATATGGACCGTTTCGCGTAAGCTTACGGTGAGGCGGATGTTCAGCCTTCTTTATTACCCGGACATTCTACCATGGGTAAATGAAAATGTCAAGGATTATTTCTAAGGCAGCACCGCACAATTTGGCAAGCACATTCGGTCAAAGATTTTGTCACAGACGAAAGTTATCAAAGAGCGGGAATACTTCATGTATTTCCTTCTTTGATAACTGCACGGATGGGGCAAAAGATTGGGCGAAGGGCGCAGACACAATTATGCGGTGTTGCCCTAAAAAAGGTTTGATTTTCTGTCTGCCCATAGAATATCCTATGCCCGCATTGGGTAGGATTATTCCAGATTGCAGACCAAGGTTCCCGGCTCACCGGTGGATGCCGAGAGGACCTCCACTGTGATGCGGCGGTCCCTGGCCAGCTCCACGCTGCGATCGTGGAGGACCTGAGCGCCGTTTCTGGCAAGAGACAGCATTTTTTCATAGCCAATGCGGCCAAAGCGCTGGGCGCCTGGGTAAATGTTGGGGTCCCGGTCGTAGATGCCGTCCACGTCGGTGAAAATCTGACACTTATCCGCTCTCAGCCAGGCCGCCAGAGCAACGGCTGTTATGTCGGAACCGCCGCGGCCCAGGGTGGTTACATCTCCCGTGGGGCCCAGGCCCTGAAATCCCGCCACCACCACGATTTTTCCTTCGTTCAGCTCCCGCCGGATGCGGGAGGTATCCACGTCCAGAATGCGCGCGTTGCCGTGGACACCATCGGTGTAAATCCCTGCCTGGGGACCGGTCAGGCTCACCGCCGGGCATCCCAGGGCGCCCAGGGCCATAGCCGTCAGCGCCGCGGACATCTGCTCCCCGGCGGACAGGTACGCATCCAGCTCCCGGGCGGCGCCGCGGCGGTTGACCTTTGCCGCCTGGGCCAGCATTTTGTCCGTGGTATTTCCCTGAGCGGAGACCACCAGGACCACCTTATACCCCTGCCGGCTCAGGTCAGCGGCTCGCCGGGCGGCAACCTGAATCTTTCCTGCATCTCCCAGGGAAGTGCCTCCGTATTTTTGCACGTAAAGCATACACATTCCTCCCGAAACCATTCTATGTCAGGCCGGGACGAATTGTGACGAAGAAAAGAGCCGCCGTAGGGCAGCTCTTTCGCTCGTAATCAGCCTGCCAGCACGTCGGCTTTGACGACCCCGGGGTAGGCGGACAGGGTGGCCATGAATTCCTCCAGGGAATCGCTCAGGTCGATGGTCTCGGCGGAGATGGTGACCACCGCCGTGCCGTTGGTAGGCACAATGGAGTTGATGGTGATGATGTTGGCGCCGGCCTGGGCGAAAATGCCCAGGATGCCCGACAGCAGTCCCGGCTCGTCATGCAATAGAAGCTGGAAGGTGATGATTCTGCCTGTCATCATGTTCTGGAAGGGAAGGACCGCATCCCGGTACTTATAAAATGCGCTCCGGCTGATGTCGGTCATGCGGGTGGCTTCGTTCACCGTGGCTGCCTCTCCGGTGGAGAGCAGGCGCTTCGCCTCCGCCACCTTCAAAAATACCTCGGGAAGTGCCGACGCTTCCACGATATAATACTTTGGTTTTCCTGCCATATGGCCTCCTCAATTTGTTCCACCGTGTTTGGTGGAACCACAAATGTATTTCTCATATGTATTGTATCATACATTTTGAAAATTGCAACCCCCCCTTCGACCTCTTTCCGCGAAGGATGTTCAGAATTTCCAAGTCAACAGGAGAAACGCTATGAACCAAACCACCAAAACCATCCTATCTTTTCTGGGGGTCTTTCTGGGGACCTGGCTGGCCCTCAAATTTCTCCTGCCGCTGCTGTCTCCGTTTCTCTTCGGGCTGGGACTGGCACTGGCGGCGGAGCCTGTGACCCGGCTTCTCAGTCGTCTGCGGCTGCCCCGTTCCGTTGCCGCTCTCATCGGCGTCAGTATGGCCTTCTCGGTCATTGCCATGGTGCTTCTGCTTCTGGGGGCATTGGTGGTCCGGGAACTGGGCGTTCTGGCAGGGGCCTTGCCGGAGCTTCAGGAGGCGGTTCTCTCCGGGGCTGGACTTTTGCAGACCCGGCTTCTGGGGCTTGTAGGAAATGCGCCGCCGGGGATTCGCCCCCTGCTTCGCCGCAGTGTATCCGCCCTCTTTACGGACGGCGCAGCTCTTATGGACCAATTCCTTCGCTTTTTCCTGTCCCTGGCGGGAAATTTCCTGAGCCATGTGCCGGACAGCGCGCTGGGACTGGGCACGGCGGTGATCTCGGGCTTTATGCTGTCAGGCAAGCTTCCGGATATCCGGGCCTGGATTCACAGGCTGCTTCCGCAGACCACGATGCAGCCCTTTTGGGAGACCCTTGGGCGGATCAAGAAGGCCATGGTTCGCTGGCTTCTGGCCCAGTTCCGGCTCATGGGGCTGACCTTCGCCATTCTCACAGGGGGCCTTCTGCTGCTTCGCATTCCTTACGCCA
This sequence comes from Candidatus Faecousia faecipullorum, assembly GCA_018710805.1. Taxonomy (GTDB): domain Bacteria; phylum Bacillota; class Clostridia; order Oscillospirales; family Oscillospiraceae; genus Faecousia; species Faecousia faecipullorum. The sequence goes on along the minus strand of DVJG01000178.1, from coordinate 12,503 downwards.
TTTTCTGGGCTCTGGGCATTGCCCTGGTGGACGCATTTCCGGTGCTGGGCACGGGGACGGTGCTCCTGCCCTGGGGCCTGATCAGTCTGCTTCAGGGAGACCGGGGCCAGGCCCTGGGCCTTGTGGGACTGTACGCCCTGGTGACCTTTGCAAGGTCCGCCCTGGAACCAAGGCTGGTGGGCCGGGAGCTGGGGCTGGACCCCCTTCTGACGCTTATGGCGCTGTACATTGGCTATCGGCTCTGGGGCATCGGAGGGATGCTCCTGTCGCCTCTGCTTGCGGTTACCGCTTTGCAGATCATGCCCGGAAGCCACCGGGCCGTGGAAGGAAAAAAGTCCTGAACATTCCCCTTCGCCGCCGTCTCCCAAAGGGGGACGGCGGCTTAGTTTTACCCTGGCAGGAGGCACCCGAGGAAATCCTCGCATTTCTAACAAAATTCTGGTTCCCTATTGTACATCCCACATATCTTTGCTATAATATAAGGAAAATGTGTTTATTGGATGTGTGAAACAGTGAAATATGGAATTTGGAATGTGAAAGAGCCGCCAATGTCGGCGGTGAATGCTCTGGCATCCAGCGGCTATGCACCGCTGACCGCCATGGTTCTGGCCTCCCGCGGCATCGCCGACGGCGAGGAAGCCGAAGCGTACTTATCCAGCGACGCACCTCTGCCGGACCCCTACCTTATGACGGACATGGACCTGGCTGCGGGAAGAGTGGGGCTTGCCATGAGCCGGGGAGAGAAGATCGCCGTATTCGGCGACTATGACGTGGACGGAATTACCGCCACCTGCCTGTTAACGGACTTTCTGCGCCGGCAGGGGGCAAAAGTCAGAAGCTACATCCCCGGCCGACTGGAAGAGGGATACGGCCTGAACCCCATGGCCATCCGTCAGCTCTGGGAAGAGGGCGTGAAGCTCATCGTCACTGTGGACTGCGGCATTACCGCAGTGGCCGAAGCGGAGCTTTGCCGGGAGCTGGGCATGGACCTGGTCATTACGGACCACCATGAGTGCAAGGACACCCTGCCCAATGCCGTGGCGGTGGTGGACCCCCACCGGGGCGACGGAGGATACCCCCACAAGAACCTGTCCGGTGTGGGCGTTGCGTTCAAGCTGGCCGCCGCCCTGTGCGGAGACCAGAGTGCCGTGTTCCGGGAGTACACCGACATGGTGTGCTTGGGCACTGTGGCGGACGTCATGCCTCTACAGGGAGAAAATCGGGCTTTTGTCAGCGAGGGACTGAAATCCTTGGCCCACACCCGCCGGCCCGGCATTGCCGCCCTCATGCGGGAATGCGGCTGCACCCCGGACAGCATCAGCGCCTCCACCATCGGCTTTATGCTGGCCCCCCGTATCAACGCCGCAGGACGCATGGGGCAGATTGACCTGGCTGTGGAGCTGTTTCTCACCGACGACCCTGCCCGGGCCGCAGAAGTTGCCAAGGCCCTCTGCGAGCTGAACCGGCAGCGCCAGGCTGTGGAATCGGAAATCTATCGCCAGGCCATTGAAATGCTCCCCCAGGGCACAATCCCCGAGGCCATTGTGCTGGCGGACGAGAGCTGGCACCAGGGCGTGGTGGGCATTGTGGCCAGCCGCATTGCCGAGGAATTTGCCTGCCCCACCTTTCTCATCTGCCTGGACGGGGACCACGGCAAGGCCAGCTCCCGGAGCTACGGCGGCTTCAACCTCTTTGCCTCGCTTACTGCCCTTTCTCCGCTGCTGGAAAGCTACGGCGGCCATGAGCTTGCCGCAGGCTTTACCATTACCCGGGAGAATATTCCCGAGTTTCGCCGCCGTATCTGCGCCATGGCCGGGGATTTCTACCAGGATGACAGCCCCCGGACCAGTCTGGACATCGACTGCGCCGTGCCGGCGGAGCTTCTGACCATCGGCGGCATCGAATCCCTGGACGTTCTGGAACCCTGCGGAAGCGGATGCCCCAAGCCTGTGCTGATGATGAAAAATCTCACCGTGGAGCGCATTACCATGGTGGGCGGCGGTAAACATATGCGGCTGCGGTTCCGCAGCGGCCGTTCCTTCTTCAATGCCATCTACTTTTCCGCCACACCGGAATCGGCCTCCATCCATACGGGAGACCTGGTGGACGCCGCGTTCAATCCCCAGATCAACGACTTCCGAGGGGAGCGGTCGGTGCAGATGAACATTCTGGACCTGCGTCCAAGCTGCGCCGTGCCCTGTTCTCCCGAAGTGGGAGACTATCGGGCGTTGAAGCGGGACTGCCTTACGGCGGAGATTGCCCAATCCCTGCTTCCCCAGCGGGCGGATTTGGCCATGGTGTGGCGGTATCTCGCCGCAGGAGGCCCCGAGATCACGGAATCCCCGCTGTGCCTGTGCCGGAAAATTGTCCGCTGGACAGGCAGGCCCATGAGTTTGGGGCAGTTTCTCACTTGTTTGGACATTTTCACTGAGGTGAACCTCATTGAGACCCGCCGGCTTCGGGGAGTCATGTCCATCCGGCTGATTCCCTGCGAAACCAAAGCCAACCTGAATAGCAGCCCCACTATGCAACAGCTGTTACAAGCGAAGGAGCGATGAAACCATGGAAACCTTTGAACAGCACTATGCCGATATGATAAAAGCCGTAGGTGAGCACCTGCCCGGCGCCAACAAGGCGCTGATCGCAGAGGCTGTCCACTACGCAAACACAAAACATCGGTACCAGAAGCGCAAAGACGGCTCTCCCTACATCATCCACCCCTTGGCCGTTGCCCAGATCGTGGCAGAGATGGGCCTGGATATCGATGCCGTTTTGGGCGCCCTGCTTCATGACTGTATTGAGGATACCGATGCCTCCCACGAGGAGATTGAAAAGCTCTTCGGAAAAACCGTGGCGGAGCTGGTGGAAGGCGTCACCAAGCTGACCCGGGCCAATTTCTCCACCAGTGAGCAGGAGCAGATGGAGAACCTGCGTAAAATGTTCATGGCCATGAGTAAAGACATCCGGGTGGTTCTCATCAAGATTGCCGACCGTCTGCACAATATGCGGACCATGCAGTATCAGTCTCCGGATAAGCAGATCAAAAAGTGCAAGGAAACCATGGACATCTATGCACCCCTGGCACACCGGCTTGGTATGCAGAAGATCAAGTGGGAACTGGAAGACCTCTCCATGCGCTACCTGGTCCCTGAGGAGTATGAGAAGATCACGTCTTACCTCCAGGCCCACAAGGAGCAGGACGAGAGCTTCATGCGGACCATTCAGGCGAAAATCACGGAGCGGCTCACCTCCGTCGGCATCAAGGCCACGGTCTACGGCCGCATCAAGCACGTCTACTCCATCTATCGCAAGATGCTGGCCCAGGGCAAGGCCATGGATGAGCTGTACGACATCTACGCCTTCCGGGTCATCGTGGACACCATTCCCGACTGCTATAACGTCTTGGGCCACGTCCACGACCTCTTTAACCTGGTGCCCGGACGATTCAAGGACTATATTTCCACCCCCAAGCCCAATATGTACCAGAGCCTGCACACCACGGTCATTGGGTCCCAGGGCATTCCCTTCGAGGTGCAGATTCGCACCTGGCAGATGCACGAGACGGCGGAATACGGCATCGCCGCCCACTGGAAATACAAGCAGGGCTCCGGCGGCGGCAGCGAAAAGGACTTTGAGTGGGTCCGGCGGCTTCTGGAAAATCAGCAGGAATCCGACGCTGAGGAATTCGTCCAGTCTCTGAAAATCGACATGTTCGACGACGAGGTCTTCGTCTACACTCCCAAGGGAAGAATTGTCTCCCTGCCTGCAGGCTCCACGCCCATCGACTTTGCATACGCCATCCACTCCGGCGTGGGCAACGCCATGATCGGCGCGAAAGTCAATAACCGCATTACCCCCATTGATGCCCAGCTGAAAAACGGCGATATCGTGGAAATCCTCACCTCCAAAACCGCCAGGGGACCCAGCCGGGACTGGCTCACCATCTGCCAGTCCGGCCAGGCACGGACCAAAATCAAGCAGTGGTTCAAGAAGGAAAAGCGGGAGGAAAACATTGTCCACGGCAAAGCCTCCTTTGAAGCGGAAATGAAGCGGGTGGGCCTGCCCCTTACTGCGCTCCAGGACCCGGACCTGGAAGCCCAGGTCCTGAAAAAGCTCTCGTCCTACGATACCTGGGACGATATGTACGCCGCCATCGGCTACGGCGGCCTCACTGCCACCAAGGCCGTGGGCCGTATCCGGGACGACATTGCCAAGGCAGTGAAGGCCCAGAGCGCGGAAAAGGCCAACCAGAATCCCCTGCGGATGCGGCCCGACAGCGAGGCTGCGCTCCGCAACCGCCATGCGGTCAATGGCGTCATCGTGGAGGACATCGACTCCTGCATGATTAAGTTCGCCAAGTGCTGCACCCCTGTACCGGGTGATGCCATTGTGGGCTTTATCACCAAGGGTTACGGTGTCAGCATTCACCGGGCAGACTGCCCCAACGCCCAGAACCGGGATGACCCCCGCTGGTCTGCCCGCTGGGTCCGGGTCCGCTGGGCGGCCGAGGACGAGCAGCCCTTTGAGACCACCCTGGAGCTGGACTGCCTCACGAGAGACGGGCTCCTGCTGGACGTTGCCACGGTTATGACCACCGCCCGGGTCCGGGTGAAGGAACTCTTCGGCAAGGACCTGCCGGGAGGCAGAAGCACCTTCACGGTGCGCTTCGAGGTGAAAAACGTGGCGGAACTGGAAACCATACGGAAAAAACTGCTGAACATCCGGGACGTCACCGGCTCCCGGAGAGGACAAAACTAAAAGGAGCAAATATGCGCGCTGTCTTAACAAGAGTTTCTTCTGCCTCCGTGTCCATCCGGGGAAACGTGGTGGGCAAAATAGGAAAGGGATTTCTTATTTTACTGGGCGTCGGGCCCGAAGATACGGAAAAGGAATGCCGCTATCTGGCCGAAAAGGCCCTGGGGCTTCGCATTTTCACCGACGAACAGGATAAAATGAATCTGGGCCTGGAAGCGGTAAAGGGAGAGGTGCTGGTGGTCAGCCAGTTCACCCTTTACGGAAACTGCCGCAAGGGCCGCCGTCCCAGCTTTACCGGCGCCGCAGGCCCGGAGCTGGGAAACGCGCTGTATGAAAAATTTCTTTCCATCTGCGAAGAGCTTGGCTATCCGCCCCAGCACGGGGAATTCGGAGCCGATATGCAGGTGGAATCCGTCAATGACGGCCCGGTGACCTTGATTCTGGACACCGACGAACTGATGGACGCACCCAGGAGGGGTTAATCATGCTGAAAGTTTCCATGCTGACCCTGGGGGATTACCAGGTGAACTGCTATATCCTCTATGACGAAGATTCCAAGACCTGCTGCGTGGTGGACCCGGGATACGAACCGGACCGCATTGCGGAAAAGCTCCAGGACCTGGGGCTCCGGCTGGAGGCCATTCTTCTGACCCACGGACACTTTGACCATGTGGGCGCTGTGCGGGACCTGGCTGCGGACACGGACTGTGCGGTCTACCTAAACCCCAAGGACCTGAGCCTGCCGCCTCAGCTCACCGCCGGACCGCTCTACTATACCCACACCTATGGGGAAGGGGACACCCTGCATCTTGCGGGACTGACCTTCTCCGTAATGGAGACCCCCGGCCACACGCCGGGGTCTGTATGCCTGACCTGCCAGGACGCGCTGATTTCCGGGGATACCCTCTTCGCGGGAAGCTGCGGCCGATGGGACCTGCCCGGCGGAGACCCGCAGGCCATAAAGGCCTCCCTGGCCCGGCTGGCGAAGCTCCCGGACAGCTTCTGGGTCCTGCCCGGCCACGGAGAAACCACCACGCTTTCCGCCGAAAAGAAATACAACCCCTATCTGGGGCGTTAAGGAATACTATGAAACTGACACTCATTGGTCACGACGACCGTTACGCCGTGGAACAGCTGCAGCTGGCCCTATTTCCCGAAGGCCAGGAGGGCCAGGCGGTTTCCGCCCTCCATCGGGGGAACACCTATCTCACCGCCACGGCGAAGATCACCCTGGACGGCAAAACCGTCACCCGTTCCCGCCGCCTGAAAGCCCAGGACGAAACCGTGCGGCTCCGCCGTCAGATCCTGCAGCAGAGCTATTATCTCGCGGCCCGGGAGTTCCTTCCGGAGCCTCCCGCCTGGGGAGCTCTCGCCGGAGTCCGGCCCACAAAGCTCACCACACGGCATCTTCTGGAAGGAGGCACCCCTGCTTCCGCCGATAAAATGATGCGGGACATTTACTATGTCACGGAAAACCGCCGCCGTCTGGCGGTGGATTGCTCTCTTTCCACGGTGAAGGCCGCGTCGCTCCTGGAACCCAACGACCTGTCCCTTTACGTGGGCATTCCCTTCTGCCCCACCAGGTGCGCCTACTGCAGCTTCGTCAGCCGGACAGTGGGAAAGAAAACCGAACTTTTGGAGCCTTACTTACAGGCACTTTTTCAGGAGATTTCCGTTACCGGGGAGCTTCTGCGGCAGTCCGGGAAGCGTCTGCGGACAGTCTATATCGGCGGTGGCACCCCCACCACTCTCACTTCCAGCCAAATGGCGCGGCTTCTGGACGCCATCGGGGAAGCCTTTGACTTGTCCGGGTGCCTGGAATTTACCGTGGAAGGGGGGCGGCCGGATACCCTGGACGGGGAAAAACTCAGAACCATCAGAGCGCACGGCGCCGACCGTATGAGCATCAACCCCCAGACCATGGCCGATTCCGTGCTCCGGGCCTGCGGACGGCCTCACAAGGCTTCCGATGTGATCCGCGCCTATGGACAGGCGGTGGATGCAGGCTTTAAGGCCATCAACATGGACCTGATTGCAGGGCTGCCTACGGATTCCCTGGACGGTTTCCGGCGGTCTTTGGATTCCGTGGCGGAATTGGACCCCGCCAACATCACCGTCCACACCCTGGCCCTTAAAAAAGGGGCGGACCTCTTTGAACGCCGGGAGAATCTTCCTGCCGCCGAAGAGGTGGCAGAAATGGTTGCCTACGCCGAAACCGTTCTCCGGGGCAAGCACTATAAACCCTACTACCTGTACCGCCAGAAGTATATGTCCGGCAGCTTTGAAAACGTGGGCTGGAGCCGGGACGGGCTGGACTGCCTCTACAACATCTACATGATGGAGGAAATTCATACCATCCTCTCCCTGGGAGGCGGGGGTATGAACAAGGTCAATCTGGCCGACGGCCACCTGCGCCGCTTCCACAACCCCAAATTCCCCGAGCAGTATATTGAAATGCTCCCTGAGGTGCTCCGGCAGAAGCAGGAGCTCTTCGCGCTACTCTAGTCTTGTATAAGGAGGTATCCCTGTGGATACTCTGATCTCCAACGTCACCGCCGTGACCATGAACCCCAAAATGGAAGTGATCTTTGGAGCCTATATCGGCATCCAGGACGGAAAAATTGCCTATCTTGGCAAGACGCCTCCGAAGGAGGCACCCAAGACCATCATCGAGGGCACCGGCATGGTGGCAATTCCCGGCCTCATCAATTGCCACACCCATCTCGCCACCGCCGCCCTGCGGTGCTACACCGACGATCTGGGAAATACCGAGGCATTGCAGGCCCTGCTGAAAAAAGAGGCCAAAATGGACTCCCGGGCTGCCAAAGTCGCGGCGAAGCTGGCCATTGCCGAATGCCTGCGCTTCGGCGTGACTTCCGTTTCGGACCTCTACTACTATCCCGAAGCCACTGCCGAAGCCGTGGCCGAGACTGGCATCAAGGCAAATCTGGCTCTGTCCAGCTACCGCTTTATCGATGAAAACGAAGACTTTGACTTCGACACCGACGAGCAGTGCCAAGAGCTGGTGCGGGTGGCGGAGAAGTGGAACGGCTATGACGGCGGCCGCATCAAAATCGACGCAGGCATCTACGCCGAGTACACCAGCAATTACCGCCTCTGGGAGGGCCTGACCGGCTACGCCGTTGAGCAGGGTCTGGGAATGCAGCTGCACCTGGCGCTTACCCAGGGAGAGACAGACTCCTGTCTGGACAGAACCGGCATGGGCCCCGGAGAGCTCCTGAACTGCCATGGCCTTTTTAACGTTCCTGCCACTGCCGCCGGATGTACATATCTTACCGCCGACGAACGTAAACTACTGGGGAAGAAGCATGTCACTGCCGTGGCGCTTCCCATAGAGGCCGCCAAGAACGGCGGGGAGTCCCTGCCCATTCTGGAATCCGTGAAAGCGGGCATGAATGTGGCCCTTGGCACCGGCGGCGCCATTGAGTGCGGAAATCTCGATATGTTTGAGGTGCTCCGCTACAGCGCCATGGATGCAAGACGCCATAGCGGCGACCCCGCTGCCCTGCCCTCTGCCGCCGTGCTCATGATGGCAACGGTCACCGGGGCTCAGGCCCAGGGCCGCAGCAAGGAATGCGGTATGCTCCAGGTGGGCATGGACGCGGACCTGGCCCTCATCGACTTCACCGCGCCCCATCTCATGCCCTGCCACAATGTGCTCACGGGCCTTGTCTGGGCCGCCAAAGGCGGCGACGTGGCTATGACCATGGTGCGGGGCAGCATCCTCTACCAGAACGGAAAATTCCCAACCATCGACCTGCCCAAAGTGGTGGAAGAACTCACCACCTATGCAATTCCCCATCTGTTTGACGAAGCAAAATAAGGAGGCAATTATGTCCGACACCCGCAAAGCACAGAATTTCCTCCACGGCACCGCCCTTCTCACCATGGCCACGGTTACCGTGCGGCTCCTGGGCGCCATGTACAAGATTCCCCTCAATGGCATCATCGGAGAGCAGGGCTTTGGCTACTTCAACACCGCCTACGATATCTACAATGTGCTGCTCATGATTTCCATTGCGGGACTGCCCGTGGCAATGAGCCGCATGATCTCCCAGGCCAACTCCCTGGGCCAGTATAACCAGGTTCACCGCATCTATGTTACGGCCCGGGCCATGTTCTTGGGTCTTGGCGTTGCCGGAACCTTTCTGATGACGGTTTTCTGCCGGGAGCTGGCGGTTTTTCTGAACCAGCCCGACGCCTGGGCTGCCATAGGCTGCCTGGGACCCTGCGTGTTTCTGGTGTGCTTTATGAGCACCTACCGGGGCTTCTTCCAGGGCCTTTCGGACATGGTCCCCACTTCCATGTCCCAGGTCATCGAAGCGGTGGTGAAATTGGCCTCGGGGATTCCGCTGGCCTACTTTACCTATCGCTTCACCCACTCCATCCCCTTAGCTGCCGGCGGCGCCATTCTGGGCGTCACCGCTGCCTGCCTGGCCTCCTCCGTCTATTTGTTTGTGACCTATCGGAGGAACAAGGTCACTCTGCCGGATTCCCCTGACCAAGCCCGTCCCTACCTCGACACGGTGAAGGGGCTTCTTGCCATTGCCATTCCCATTACCTTCGGCTCCGCTGCGCTGCAGATCTTCACCATGCTGGAAACGAAGATCTACATGGGCCAGCTCCTGCGGCTGGGTTATACTCAGGGGGAAGCCGATACCATGCGAGGCATCTACGCCATGGCCCAGACCATTTTCGCCCTGCCCTGCGCCCTGTCCACCCCCATGTCCGTGAGCCTTATCCCCGCCATCACCGGGCATCTGACCATGTGCCATGAGAAAGACGCCAAAGAGACGGAAGAAGCTTCCATCCGACTGACGGGGCTTCTCAGTATGCCCTGCACTGTAGGCCTTGCGATTCTGGCCCGGCCTGTCATGGCATTTCTGGGCCTCTACCGGGGGGAGAACCTGGACCTTGCGGGAATCCTCATGATGATTTTGGCCCTGAGCGTTATTTTTAACGGCATCGTCACCGTGACCACCGCAATTTTGCAGGCCCACGGCATGGCGGTCCGGGCCATGGGCAATATGCTGGTTGGCGGCGTACTGAATCTCATCGCCGTGTATATCATCACCAGCAACCCCCACATTGCCACCATGGGTACCAGTCTGGGTATTCTGCTGTGCTACTCCTCCATTACCGCCGTGAATATTTTCTCCATGAAAAAGCTTCTCCGGGAGCCTCCGGAATTTTTGCGGAATCTGCTCCCCTCCACCCTTGCCTCTCTCATTATGGGTGTCGGCGTCTTTGCCGCACTAGCAGTACTGAGGGCACTGCATTTCGGGGTCGCCATCCAGACTATCGTGCCCATCGCATTGGGCATTGTCATTTATGCCGCGGCTGCCGTGAAGCTGAAGGCTCTGACAAAGGAGGATTGCCTGCTGCTTCCCAAGGGTGCAAAACTGGCGAAATTCCTGAAGTTATAAGGAAATTCTGAAAATAGCCCTTGCTTTTTTCTCCGGATTATGTTAATCTAATTTCGATTTTCACAGAGGAAATCTCTCTGCGTCTATAGAACCGAAATGAAAGAAAGAGGTAAATGCCATGAATAAAACCGAACTCATCTCCGCCGCCGCCGAAAGCGCCGGAATGACGAAAAAGGACGCCGAGCGCGTCATCAATGCCGCCATTGACGCCGTCACTGCCGCACTCCAGAAGGGCGAGAAGGTGCAGGTCTCCGGCTTTGGTACCTTTGAAATCCGCGAGCGGGAGGCTCGTGTGGGCCGGAATCCCCACACCAAGCAGCCCATCGAAATCCCCGCCACCCGCGCTCCTGCTTTCAAGGCCAGCAAGGCCCTGAAGGACATTGTGGCAAAGTAATGCGGCTAGACAAGTTTTTGAAGGTCTCGCGGCTGATCAAGCGCCGGACCGTGGCCAACGAAGCCTGCGACAACGGCCGTGTCAGCGTCAACGGCAGACCCGTAAAGGCCAGTTATGACGTAAAAGTCGGCGACCGTTTGGAGATTGCCATGGGTGCCCGGACCGTGGCAGTGGAAGTTCTGCAGGTAAGCGAGACCGTCAGGAAAGACGACGCTGCGGGAATGTATAAGGAAGTTTGAGAAAATGTGGGGAAAGGAAACTTTCCCCACATTTTAGACTGTCAAAAATCCCCTTGAGGGGCTTTTTGACAGGTTTTTTGCAGTCTCCTGCGCGCATAATTTGCCCCCCGATGGGGGACAAATTCCACACTTGGAGCCTGAGAAGTATTTTCCGCCAGGTACACGCCCCGGCGGAAAATTTTTCGGACTTTCTTTGCCGCCTCAGGCGGCAAACTCTGCGAGGCTTTTCTGAAAAGATGAAATGTGGGGAAAGGAAACTTTCCCCACATTTTTTGCAGGGAAGGGGAGACAGGGAGATTTTTTGTGGAAACGACGATTTTTAAGCCCTTTTTTCTCCAAACTTTCCCCTTTTCTTTTTCCGAAAAATCGGATATAATTTCCAGTGGACAACCATAATCAGGAGGCCCCAGAGCCATGAGAATCCTCTATGACAGCAAGAACCCCATCTATAAGACCCCCTTCGGGACCCTGACGCCGGGCCAGAACTGCACCCTTTCCGTTCATGTCCCCGCTTCCGTCCGGACCGAGAAGGTCACCTGCATTTTAAACTACGACGGCGGCGCCCACGCCCAAAGCGTGGACCTGCTCTTTTCCCGGGAAGAGGGACCGTATCAAATTTTCAGCGGCAGCTTTTCCATTTCCGAGCCGGGACTTTACTTCTACTATTTCTTTATCCACAACCCCGACGGCGGCTTCCGGCTGTTTAAGCAGGGAAACGACACCAATATGGAGGCCGGGGACCTGTGGCAGCTGAGCTGTATCCCCGGGGACTTTGATACCCCCGACTGGGCCAAAGGCGCCACCATCTATCAGATTTTCCCGGACCGCTTCCGCAAGTGCGGCAGCTGCGACCTGACAGGAAAGCTGAGACCCTACACCATTCACCAAAGCTGGTACGAAGAAGTGGACTGGGCGCCCACCTCCGACGGGCAGGTGCTGAACAACGATTTTTACGGCGGCAATTTCAAGGGCATCACCGAGAAAATGGACTATATTGCAGAGCTTGGCACCACCATTCTCTACCTGAACCCCATTTCCAAGAGCTTTTCCTCCCACCGCTACGACACGGGAGACTATATGGTGCCGGACCCCATGCTGGGCACGGAAGCGGACTTTTCCGAAATGTGCCAGGCGGCCCACGACCGGGGCATCCGTGTGGTGCTGGACGGGGTCTACTCCCACACAGGCTCCAACAGCCGCTATTTCAATCGGGACGGGGCCTTCGACACCGTTGGCGCCTACAATTCCCCGGATTCTCCCTACTATAGCTGGTACACCTTCTACCAGTGGCCCCATAACTATCATTCCTGGTGGAACTTTGAGACCCTTCCCACGGTCAATAAGATGGACCCGGCGTTTTTGGAATATATCATCACAGGCGAGGACAGCGTTGTGGCCCACTGGCTGCGGCTGGGCGCCGACGGGTTCCGCCTGGATGTAGCCGATGAACTGCCCGACGAGTTCATTTCCCTGCTTCGCCGCCGCATCCGGGAGGTAAAGCCTGATGCCCTGCTCATTGGTGAAGTCTGGGAGGATACCTCCAATAAGATGGCCTATGGCCAGCGCCGCCGCTATTTCACAAACGGCGAGCTGGACAGCGTCATGAACTACCCCTTCCGCACCGCCATTATCAACTATGTTCGAGGCATCGACGGCGGACAGAGCCTC
>DVJG01000177.1 GCA_018710805.1 Candidatus Faecousia faecipullorum | reverse complement strand
TCCGTAAAGAGGAAGTCCAGTTTCCGCACATAGCCCCACAGAACGCCCATGAGGATGCCCACCACCGCCTCCACCACAGCCACGGTGAAGCCGATGAAAAGGGAAGTCCGGGTGCCGGACCAAATCCGCGCCCACAGGTCCTGACCGATGGCGTTGGTGCCGAAGAGGAATTCCTTTCCGGGGGGCACGTTGTTCAGGGGCAGCCCCCATTCGTCGTTGTGGATGAGGATGGGGTCTTTCTGGCCCGGCAGATAGGGCTGAATGAAGGTGAAGGCCAGGACGGCAACCATTAAAATCAGGAAGAAAACGGCAATTTTGTTCTGGAAAAAAGCCCGGATAGTGGACCCCCAGTAGGAGTAGCCGGAGTAGCCGCCCCGCTCTGCGTCGGCGGCGTCGAATTCCGCAAAGGAGAAGGCCTCCTGGTCGGACATGGTGACAGCCTGCTTGCTGAGGGCGTCGCTCAGTTGATCGGTGGCCTGCTCACGAAGAGGCCGAAAGCTTACGTTCTTCATCAGCGGGAACCCTCCTTTTTGGCAAAGCTGATGCGGGGGTCCACGATGCCCATGAGGAGATCGCCGAAGAGCAGTCCCAGAATGGACAAAATGGCGTAAATGAGGACCAGGGCTTGGACCAGGGTGTTGTCCTGACGCTTGATGGCGGTGACCAGCAGTCCGCCCATGCCGGGAACGGAGTAAAGAGACTCAACATAGAGAGAGCCAACCAGCGTCAGCAGAATGGAATTGGGGATGTACTGAACCATGGGAACAAAGGCGTTGCGGAAGATGTGCTTGCGGGAAATGGCTCCGCTGGGAACGCCTTTGGCCCGGGCCAGACGGATGTAATCCTTGTTGCTTTCGTCCACCATATACCGCCGCAGCCACATGGCGTAATAGGCGATGTTGCCGATGGAGAGAGAAATCAGGGGAAGGATTATGCTTTTCAGATTGGCGGCGTCGTAGAGCATGGGAAGGCCCAGAATGTCTTTTCCGATATGGGTCTGGGAGCCTGCGAACTGGATGAGAATGTGGTACACCGCCGAGGGCATGGCCTGAATCAGCACGATGAACACGGTGCCAAGCTTGTCCCCGATTTTATATTTCGTCCGGGTGCTTCTTGCCATGAGAATGCCCAGGGGCAGACCCACCGCCATGGAGATGGCCATGGCCGCAAGGCCCAAAGCCATGGAAATGGGGGCTTTTTCCTTGATAATGGTGGTGATCTCCACGCCTTTCCGGTAGACGTTGGATACGCCCAGATCTCCGTGGATGAGCTGGTTGTAAAACCGAAGAAGCTGCTTGGGCAGCGGGTCGGTCAGGCCCAGGGCGTTGAGCTGCACCTGAATCTGGGTGGGGGTCATTTTATCGTAGCTCTCAAAATAGCCCTCCACAGGCATGAACCGCAGCAGGGTAAAGAGAATGGTCACGATGAAGAACATGGTAATGAGGGACCTCAGGACCCGTTTTGTAATGTATTTTGCCATAGTTTTCCTCCTGGAATTTGTTGGCGCAAAGACCATACAACTGCTCTCCCGAAGAAGAGCACTGGTACGGGCTTTCCTTTGGATTATTTCGGGCCGGAAGCTTGCCTGTGCCTATCGTAAAAAGGGCCGCTTTCATTTTATTAAGGGAGGGGCAAGCCCCTCCCCTGCAATCGTGCGGTTTTCTTACTTAGAGAGCTCTTTCAGCCATTCGGCGTAGGCGGTCTGATATTCTTCCAGGCCCATGGAGGTGTCATAGAGGTGCTGGCCCTTGTAGCGCTGGGAGGCCAGGCCGAAGGAGGCATACTGACCTTCAAAGACGTTCAGGTTGCACATCTGATAGCTCCGGGAGCTGATGTGGATGGGCAGAGCGAAGGCGTGGTCCAGAAGCAGGGCTTCCGCCTTGGCGAAGGCCTCGTATCTTGCTTCCATGTCGGTGTTGATGGCCTTGGCGGCGTTCACCAGGTCCATATACTCCTGGAAGATGGCCTTGGTTTCGGGGTCGTCGCTCTTATAGATGAAGCTGTAGCTGGAATCTTCCACGAAGGGGTCGGTCCAGGTCTGAGGGTCGGCATAGTCGGCGCCCCAGTTGCACTTCATAAAGGCGTATTCGCCGGTGCGGCGGAGGGTCAGGAATCCGGTTTCAGGACCGGCCTGGACGATGACGTCAATGTAGTCGCTGCCCAGGAGCTTTTCCAGGTTCTGCTCTACGATCTGGCACTCCTCGGACCAGTTGGCCACGGTGGGGTTGTAGGTCATGAGCATCTTCACAGGGAAGGTAGCACCTTCGGCGGTGAGCTCTTCCATGGCCTTTTCCTTGTAGGCCAGGGCCTTTGCTTCGTCGTAGTTGTCACCTTCCGTGTACTTTGCCAGGTCGCCGTAGTAGACATAGTCCTTGCTGGCGGCGGTGAAGCCCGAGGGGGTGATGGTGTTGATCTTCATGGACTCGGGGTCCACCCGGTCGTTGGCGGCCAGAGCGGGCATACGGTTCATACCTGCCACAATGGACTGACGGAAGTTCTCGTTGTTCACAGCCAGACGCCAGTTCTCCGGCTCATACTCTGCGTCGAAGTTGGGGTCGAAGTTGAAGAGATACCAGTATGCGTAAGAGGTGTCGGAACGGGTGGGGTGAATCTTGGCGGCGGTGGCGGGGTCTGCCATCATGGCGGACAGGAGGTTGGAGGGAATGGTGGCCTGGTCGATTTCGCCGGACTGGTACATGGTGGCGGAAATGGAGGAGGCCTCGGCGTTGTAGGTCATCCGGATTTCGTCGATGTACACCTTGTCCTTATCCCAGTACTGGGGGTTCTTGGTCAGAACACGCTTCTGCTGGGGCTCGTAGGTGGAGAGGGTGAAGGCGCCGCAGTAGAGCAGGGTGTCATTGCTGGTGCCGAACTTGTCGCCGCACTTCTCCAAAAATTCTGCATTCACAGGCATATAGGGCCCGAAAGACAGGGTGGACAGGAAGTAGGGGCAGGGGCCCGTCAGGGTGAATTCCAAAGTGGCGTCGTCCAGAGCCTTGACGCCGATGTCCTCAACCTTGGCTTCGGGGACTTCCTCCAGGACCACCTCTTCGCCGTCCTCGTTCTGATAGAGCAGGACGGGGTTGCCCTCTTCGTCGGTGCCTTCCGTGGCGGAGGGCAGGGCCATCTGGTAAGCGGTCCAGTTATAATAGTCGTCGGCGCCGGCAATGCGGCTGACGGCGTACTGGGTGGCGGAGACGTTATTTGCATCGCAGACGTAGCGGATGGAGGTCACAAAGTCGTTTGCAGTGACGGGGGCCACCACATTGCCGTCCTTGTCAACCCAGTTGACGCCGGGACGAATGTGGAAGGTCCAGACAGAGGCATCGTCGTTGCTTTCCCAGCTTTCGGCCAGGGACGGCAGCAGATGGCCGTAGGAATCGTATTCCACCAGGCAGTCCACCAGATTGGCAGAAATGGAAAGTTCATTCAGCTGTCCGGTGATGAGGTAGTTGAGAGTGGTGAGCTCCGAAGAATACAGGGTCCGGTACACGGCGTTTTCCGTAATAGCGGAGGCTTCCGGCGCGGTGCTGGGGGCGGCGTCCGTGGCAGCGGGTTCGCTTGCTCCGCCGCAGGCGGCCAGAGAGAACACCATGGTCAGAACCAGGAGCACCGAAAGCAGCATTTTCGTGGTTTTCATAGAGATCATTCCTTTCTTTTTTCTCGTCTTGCCAGGGGAATAAAAGAACAACAGGCGCATTCCGCATAGCGGCAGTGCGCCTGCTTAAATGGCATTGTACCACAGATACGGACAAACGTCAACATAGGCGGTACACATTTTAAGACAGGTTTCGAGAAAATCTGCCTTCACAGGGGGTGAAATTCGGCAATGGCCGCTGCCAGCCCCCCTGCGGCAAAGCTGAGGCGCCGGGATTTCTCCTCCACCAGGCAGATTTGCCTGGGAGGCATTCCCTCCTTCAGGGGGATTTTCTGAATATCACCGGATGCAAGGGCCTCTGTCAGGAAGAATTCCGGGATGAAACCGATGCCGAGCCCCCGCCGCACCATGGGCAGAAGCTGATCTGCGGAGGATACTTCGATATCCGGCTGCCAGCGCCCCACCCGGCTGAGCAGGAACTGACTGTGAAACGCATAGGTTTTGGTATTTCTTCCCATGGCTACCACAGGGTACGCTTCCAAAATGGAGAGGTCCTGGGTTTTTTCGGAGAGGAACCGATACTGGCCTCCGGCGCATAGGATTTCCCGGTATTCCCGGACCGGAGTAGACCGGAAATAGGCGTGCTCCTCCAAAGGCGTGGTCATGAGGCAGAAATCCACCTCTCCGTTTTTGAGGGCCAGGGAGGCCTGGGCGGTGGTGTAGCTGAAAATGCGGAGCTTCACCTGGGGATGGTCCCGGTGGAACTTTTCAATGGCGGGGATCAGCAGACCGTTGAGAGCAGTTTCCGTGGCCCCGATGGACACGATGCCGGTCTCCAGGGCGCGGTGGGACAATAGCTCAGCCTCCCCCTGGGCAATGTGGGCGCAGGCAGCGCTGATGTGGGCGTAGAGCTGTTCCCCCTCCGGGGTCAGGGAGGCGCCCCGGCTGGTTCGGTAAAAGAGCGGGCACCCCAGCTGGGCTTCCAGGTTGCCGATGGCTTTCGTCACGTTGGGCTGGCCGCACAGAAGGGCCGCCGCCGCGGCTGAAAAGCTGTGATACCTGGCTACATAGTAGAAGGTCTTGTAGTAGTCGTAGGAGATGTCCATAGCCATTCCTTTCTGGAATATCTGATATGAAATATATGAATTTGATTTATGGCTTTTTCTTCATTATAATAAGCCCGGCTTTTGGTGTCAAGTACGTTCCCCGGGGGAGACTTCCCGGGAAAAAGGAGAAATGTTATGAATAAAGATTTGACCGTAGGCAAGCCCGGTAAGGTGCTGTGGCTTTTCTGCCTGCCGCTTTTTGGCAGCATTGTGTTCCAGCAGCTCTATAACATTGCAGACAGCTTTGTGGCTGGCAAGTTCATCGGAGAAAACGCCCTGGCGGCGGTGGGCAACAGCTATGAGATCACCCTCATTTTCCTGGCGTTTGCCTTCGGCTGCAATATCGGCTGCTCCGTGGTGGTGTCCGCCCTCTTTGGCGGCAAGCAGTATGGCGAAATGAAAACGGCTGTGTCCACTGCCATGATTGCCAGCGGCGTGCTCTGTGTCCTTCTCATGGTGTTCGGCATCTGCTTTACGGACACGCTGCTCACTGCGCTGAATACCCCTCCGGAGGTCCTGGCGGATTCTGCATTGTATCTGGATATCTATATCTGGGGCCTGCCCTTCGTGTTCTTCTATAACATCAGCACAGGCATCTTCTCCGCCATGGGAGACTCCAAGACGCCCTTCTACTTCCTGGCTGTCTCTTCCTTAAGCAACATCGGCATGGATATTTTATTTGTCACGGTGTTCAAAATGGGCGTGGCAGGCGTTGCCTGGGCCACCTTCCTGTGCCAGGGAGTCAGCTGCCTGCTGGCGCTTTTCGTGGTTTTGGGACGGCTTCGGAAAATTGAGACAGAGGAGAAAGTTCCCGTATTCTCCCTTCCGCTTCTGAAGCGTCTGGCTGTCATTGCCGTTCCCAGCATCCTCCAGCAGAGCTTTATTTCCGTGGGCAATATCGCAATCCAGGGAATCATCAACTCCTTCGGCGCGGCGGTCATGGCGGGCTACTCCGCTTCCGTCAAGCTCAACAGCTTGGTGATCACTTCCTTCACCACCCTCGGCAACGGCGTCTCCAACTATACCGCCCAGAACCTGGGCGCTGGGAAGCCCCATCGGGTCCGGGAGGGCTTTAACGCCGGGGTCAGAATGGTGTGGATCATCTGCCTGCCCCTGGTTGCCCTGTACCTGCTGGGCGGCAGGGTGCTCCTGGGCTTCTTCATGGAAAACCCCTCTGCCGGTGCCATGGGAACGGGCCTGACCTTCCTGCGCATCGTCTCTCCCTTCTACTTCGTGATCTCCGTGAAGCTGGTGGCCGACGGCATTCTCCGGGG
>DVJG01000176.1 GCA_018710805.1 Candidatus Faecousia faecipullorum | reverse complement strand
CGGGTGGAGGCGGACATCCGGCGGGACCTCTTCCACCATATGCAGGAGCTGAGTTTTGACTTCTACGACCAGAACCGCACGGGCCAGCTTATGTCCCGGCTTACCATGGACCTCTTCGAGCTGACGGAGCTTGCCCACCACGGCCCTGAGGACCTGCTGACATCCATCCTCACCATCTGCGGCGCCTTAGTGGTTATGGCTTCCATCCGCTGGCAGCTGGCGGTGGTGGTGGCGCTGACCATTCCCGTGTTTTTGATGGTGGTTTTTCTCATGCGCGCCCGTATGAGCCGTGCTTCAAGGGCTGCCAAAGAAAAGACAGGACACATCAATCAGGAGATCGAAAGCAGCTTCTCCGGTGTCCGGACCGCCAAGGCCTTTGCCAACGAGGACGTGGAGTGCGGCCGATTTGACGCTGCCAACGAAATTTATAAGACCTCCAAGCGGGAGTTCCATAAGGCCATGGGAATGTTCCATAGTTCCGTGGAGTTCTTCCTCTGTGCCCTGAACGTTATTGTCATTGGCTTCGGCGGCTACTTTGTCATGGAAGGAAATATGGACTACCGGGACCTTCTGACCTTCAGCCTGTATATCACCTCCTTCGTTAATCCCATGCGTAAAATCAGCTCCTTCTCCGAGACCTTTGCCAACGGTTTGGCAGGCCTCAACCGCTGTGTGGATATTTTGAGAAAGGAGCCCACGGTGCAGGACCGGGAGAATGCCAAGGATCTCCAGAACGTCAGAGGCGAAATTGACGTTGACCATGTGAGCTTTGCCTACGACGGGGATTTGGCGGTGCTCCACGACGTGAGCCTGCACATCGCCCCGGGGGAGACGGTGGCCATTGTAGGCCCCTCCGGCGGCGGCAAGTCCACCCTCTGCCAGCTGATTCCCCGGTTCTACGACGTGACGGATGGCGCCATTTCCATCGACGGCCAGGACATCCGGGACGTGACCCAGAAGAGCATCCACAAAAACCTGGGCATTGTCCAGCAGGATGTGTTCCTCTTTGCCGACACGATTTTCGAGAACATCCGCTATGGCAAGCCCGGAGCCACCCGGGAGGAGGTCATCGAGGCAGCAAAAAAGGCGGAAATTTACGAGGATATCCTGGCCATGCCTGATGGACTGGAGACGTATGTGGGCGAGCGGGGCACCCTTCTCTCCGGCGGTCAGAAGCAGCGCATTGCCATTGCCCGCATTTTCCTGAAAAATCCGCCCATCCTTATTTTGGACGAGGCCACCTCCGCTCTGGACTCCGTGACCGAAGCCAAAATTCAGCGGGCCTTCGATGCACTGGCAAAGGGCAGAACCACCCTCATTATTGCCCATCGGCTTTCCACCATCCGAAACGCCCACCGCATTGTGTCCATTGCCGACGGCAAAATCACCGAATGCGGTACCCACGAGGAGCTTCTGAAAACCGACGGCATCTACGCCCAGCTCTATAAAACCCAGAACGCCCTGGCGCTGGAGGCCATGAAGTAAGGAAAAATGTAATATAGGGGAGGGCAGAACCCTCCCCTATATTTTTACACAAAAATATCCCCGAATGCTGGGCATTCGGGGATTGCTTATTACATTAAAGGGGCAAACAGACGCAGGATACACTGCCAGACCCGCAGGAAGGCTTTTCGGCCGGTGCGGTAGGCATCCGTAACCTCCCGGCACTGGGGGAAAAGGGCTTCAAAATCCCGGGCGATGTCTGCAACCGCCGGGCAATCTGCCAGGAAGACGTTGTTTTCAAAATGGTGGTAAAGGCTCCGGTAGTCCAGATTGGATGTGCCGATGGAGGCGGCAAAGCCGTCGGCAATGCACATTTTTGCGTGGCAGAAGCCTGGGGTGTACTCAAAAATACGGACTCCCTGCCTTGCCAGAGCCGCGTAATAGGACCGGGTTACAGCGTAGATGAGCTTTTTGTCGGGAATGCCTGGGGTGATAATGCGTACATCCACGCCTCGTTTGGCAGCAAGGCCCAGAGCGCGGTTTACCTCGTCCGTGATGATCAGATAGGGCGTTGTGAACCAGAGCGTTTTGTTTGCCTGGTTGGTAAGATTCAGATAAACGTCCTCAGCCACCCGGTCTTCCACCATAGGATTGTCTGCATAGGGCTGGACAAAGCCTTTGGCGGGGACTTTGTGGACAATACTTAAGTATGGAGATACGTCCTCTCTATCCCGGCTCTGGACGATCCAAAGCTCCCAAAACGCCGCCGTCAGGCTTCTCACAGCCTCGCCTTCCAGCCGGAGACCAGTGTCCTTCCAAAGACCGAAGGGTCGTGCCCGGTCAAAGTAGGCTTCCGCCAGATTGTAGCCTCCCGTGTAGCCGACTTTGCCGTCAATGACGGTGATTTTCCGGTGGTCCCGGTGGTTCAGGAAGAGGTTTAAAAAGGGAAGTGCCGGATTGAAGGCGTAGGCCCGGATGCCCTCGTTTCGCAGGCGGTTCAAAAAGCGGATATTCACATAGCCCACGCTGCCAATGTCATCGTACATGAGCCGCACATCCACGCCTTGCCGCACCTTCCGCACCAAAATATCCTCGATTTCCCGGAAAGCGGACTTGTCTTCCAGAATAAAGTACTCCATGAAGATGAATTTTTCCGCTTTCAGCAGGTCCTGCTTCATGGCGGTGAGGGCGTCTTTGCATTCACCGAAGTAGGTTACCTGGGTGTTTTCATACAGCGGCCAACCGGAATTTCTCCAGAGGTAGCGGCTCTGATGCCCGGCAGAGAGGCTGCGGTCGTCCAGCTCCTTCTGAATTTCCGGGTCCTGGACGAGATAGCTGTGGGTGTCCCTTTGGATGGCGGCCAGCCGCTTTCCAATGCCGGGAGACCGGACCAGCTCACACAGAAGATACAGGCTCAGGCCCATAATGGGCATGGCGAGAATCAATGTGATCCAGGATGTTTTCATGGCGGCATTGGTGTGCTTTCCGTAGAGCCGAAGAACCACGAGAATGCTCAGAATCCGCAGTATGAAGGAGACGTAGCTGGAATACTGACTCCACCTGAACACCATAAGGAGTATCCACCCAACCTGGAACAGCAGGGACACACCTACGAACACCATCCGCACCAGGCTGTTGCCGCTGGGCTTTTTCTCGATACCGGACATAAAAATGCCTCCTTTTCGGAAAGGCGGAGGACGGTCTCCCGGCCTCCGCTTCCTTTTCCTTATTGTGAATCGTTCTCTTTCAACTGCTCAATGAGCGCCTCGGCTTTTTGGCGGTTCTTCTGTGCCACGTCAATGCCCTCGGTAGACTCTTTGGTGAAGAGAATGCGAAGGGTCAGAACAATAAGCTTGATGTCCAGCAGGAAGGAGTAGTTTTCGATATACATGAGATCCAGCCGGAGCTTATCATAGGCGGATGTGTTGTATTTGCCGTAAATCTGGGCATAACCTGTGAGGCCGCCCCGGACTTTCAGACGGAAGGAGAATTCGGGAATGTCTTTGCAGTATTCGTCGGCAATGACTTTTCGCTCGGGCCGGGGGCCGACGAAACTCATGTCGCCCTTTAAAATGTTAATGAGCTGAGGCAGTTCATCCAGACGGAAAGGCCGGATGAATTTGCCGACTCTTGTGATGCGGGGATCGTTGCCCTCGGCAAGGACGGCGCCTGCTGTCTTTTCGGCGTCCACCACCATACTCCGGAACTTGAGAATGTCAAATTCCCGGCCATTGCGGGTAAGCCGGGGCTGTTTGTAGAACACCGGGCCGCCGTCCTCGATTTTAATAGCCAGAGCCACAAGGCCCATGATCGGCGCGGCGGGAATCAGAATGAGAGAGGAGAGTACAAGGTCCAGAGCCCGTTTGCTGACTCGCTGAGCAGGGGTCAGCCCTGTGCCTTTTACAAGAAGCAGAGGCGTATCGAAAAGGGAGATGTTTTTGGCGCCCCGGAGCATCACGTCGGTGAGCTTGGGGGCCACATAGGTCCGCACCCGGTATCGGTAGCAGAATTTGAGAATATCGTTTCGCTTCTGGGCGGGGATGTCGTTCAGAATAATGGCATCGTATTTGAGGATTTCCTTTTTGAGAACCTCCAGGTCTTCATCGGCGCTTATGAGGCGGCTGATGTGGTACTTATCCCGCCGGGAGTCCATTTTGATTTTCAAACCCACGCCCCGCTGGTCTCCATAGATCAGGAGCATATCGTGGGGAGCGTAGAGCTTGTGGTACAGGGAGGTGTACGTATGCACCAGGAAGAAAGCCACCACAATTTCCAGCAGGAAAAGCACCATGATTGGCACAGGGGACAGCATCTGATTCTCCATCAGAGACAGCTGGAAATAGGTGATGAAATTCACCAGGAACAGCGCAATGGTCTGCCCCAGAATCAGATCCACCCGGTGAAGCTGGCCGAACATGGTGCAGTCCGAGTTCTGGAAGAACACATAGGTCAGCACTGCATATATGCCCATGAGGACATATTTGCCTTTGTAGGCGTAGTTTTCAATGTCGTAGCCCTGCCGCCAGACGACATAGTATAGAAGCGTCAGCACCAGGACTTCCAGCCAGGTTTCCGCCACACGAACAAAGCCCTTGGTGTCCTCATAAGACCCGCGGCTCATTTTTCTCATAATCACAATACACGTCCTTCGCATGATACACCCTGTAGGGTGCGCTCTTAGGATATTTTCTCCATTTTACCATAGATTCAGACGGATTGCAAGGGAAGAGGGAAAAAGCTCATAATTTGTGGAAAATGGGCTTTCGATTTTCAAATGTACAGACGTATCCGAAGATGTCCTTTAAAATCTCGCAGGCATCGAAGGTGTATTGGCCCACCCGATGGGCTTGATGGGCGTCAGAACCTACGGTGACAATTCTGCCGCCCAGCTCATGAAACCGCCGGAACACATCCGCCGTAGGCAGATACCCGCCGCAGCGGTCCACGCCGCTGGTGTTCATTTCCAGGCCCTTGTCCTTCCGCACCAGTTCCCGCAGAATCTCGTCGATGATGTCCCGATGGTCCTCGTATTTGAGAAGGGTTTTTGCGGGATTGACAGGGGACTTGCTGATGAAGCTCAGGTGAGCCAGCACGTCAAAGCCGTCGTGGGCCTGAACGCAGGCAAGGGTCTGCTCCAGGAAGTGATGTTCCGCCTGATACTGGGTTTTGTGCTTCCAGTAGGGCTCAAAGTACACGTCCAGTCCGTCCACAAAGTGGATGGAGCCGAGAATGAAGTCAAAATCCCGCCGGGCGGCGTCCAGCCGGAACTGGGCCTGGTTGTCAGGTTCCAGGCCGAATTCCATGCCCCGGCGAATGGCAAGCCCCGGCACTTCCAGGTGATCGTAGGCGGCGGCGTAGACGTCGTTGTCAAAGACCATGATCTGCTCCGTCGCAAAGGGGTCGTAGTCAATGTGATCCGTGAAACAGATTTCCCGGAGGCCCGCCGCCTTTGCGGCCAGAGCCATTTCCAGCCCCGTATTGTGGCCGTCAAAGGAAACCCGGGAATGGATGTGGTAGTCAAACATGTTCCTCTTCCTCCCAAAACTGGCGGAACGCCGTGGGAAGCGCCGCCTGTGTATCGATTTCGTATGGGGTCATCCATTGAAAATTTCCGCCAAAGTTTGCGACTTCCAGATAGATACCCTTCATATCCCACTGAATGTGGGTAAAAATGTGCTTGCGAAATACCTCCCGGCGAAGTTCCTTGGGCTGCAGGCCCCAGCTTTCCGCCTGGGAAAGAGCGTCTTCCACAGAGAGATGCCCGGAAACGTTGGGAAATTGCCAGAGCCCCGCCAGCAGGCCGGTTTTCGGCCGCTTCTGAAGGGCATAGCGCCCCTGGCAGGAGAAGATGAATACCGTGCGGTCCTCCTGCCGCCGTACTTTTTTGGGCGACTTCACAGGAAGTCCCTCCGCCGTGCCGCGAAGATGCCCCAGGCATAGGTCCCGGCAGGGACAGGCTTCACAGTCCGGCTTCCGGTTGGGGCCGCATACCGTAGCGCCCAGTTCCATGAGGGCTTGGGTGAAGTCGCCGGCTTCTCTGGGGTAGATTTTCGCCAGAGCTTCCTGTACCTTCTGCTTCTGGGCAGGCAGATCGATGGGGGTGTCATCGTCCAGGAGCCGGGAATAGACCCGAAGCACATTGCCGTCCACGGCAGGGGTGGGCAGGTTAAAAGCGATGGAGCAGATGGCCCCGGCAGTGTAGGGACCAATGCCTGGAAGGGCCAGAACCTCCTGGTAGGTGCGGGGAAACTCGCCTCCATGGCGCTCCAGCACCACCTGAGCGGCCTTTTTGAGATTTTTCACCCGGCTGTAGTAACCAAGTCCCTCCCAGAGCTTGTGCAGGGTGTCGTCATTACACCTGGCCAGGGCTTCCAACGTGGGAAGTGCTGCAAGAAACCGGGTGTAGTACCCCTTCACAGCTTCTACCCTGGTCTGCTGAAGCATGATTTCCGACAGCCAGATATGATACGCTTCCCGGTCCTTTCGCCAGGGAAGGTCCCGGCGGTGCAAAGCGTACCAGGGCAGAAGCACATCCGGCAGCCGGGGGAAAAACGAAGAATCCAAATTAAGCCCTCCTTAACAGCACTATTTTACTAGAAGGGGAAAAGCCTGTCAAGAAGCGTCGAGTTGAGCCCTGCAGATTGTCACCGTAACGGGCCAGCAGGGCCGTAATTTCGGGCCAGTCAGGGCCATAATGCCCGGCCAGGTGAGGACACGATTTCCGGCCAGTTACAGAACCTTCGCCTATAATGAAT
>DVJG01000175.1 GCA_018710805.1 Candidatus Faecousia faecipullorum | reverse complement strand
ACCAGCAGCCCGCCCAGAAGGCAGGCAATGGCTGCCACGCCGATGGAAAGTCCCCAGCTGCCTTTCATGTGTTCCCGCGCAATGCGGCGAATGTCTTTTGTCAGCATATCGTTCCCTCCTGATAACGGTTGCTTTTATGATACAGCAAAATGTGGAAAATGTAAAGAAAAAGGTCCGCTGCGTTTGCAGCGGACCTGAAATCTTTACTTGCCGGGCTTGAAGCTGTCCTTGAGGCTGACGGAACGGTTGAACACCAAATGCTCCGCAGTGCAGTCTTTGCTGTCGGGGCAGAAGTAGCCCAGACGCATGAACTGATAGGAAGCAGGGGCCTTGGCGTCTTTCAGGCTGGCCTCCACCTTGCATCCGGTGAGGACCTCCAGGGAGTTGGGGTTCAGACAGGCCAGGAAATCCTTGCCGGCGGCGTCGGGGTCGGGATCGCTGAAGAGGTTATCGTACTGCCGGACCTCGGCGTCGGCGCAGTTTTCCGCGTCCACCCAGTGAATGGTGGCACCCTTGACCTTCCGGCCGTCGGCGGGGTTGCCGCCCTTGCTGTCGGGGTCATAGGTGGCGAGGACCTCTACCACATTGCCATTCTCATCGGTGACGCATCCGGTGCAGGTAATGAGGTAGGCACCTTTCAGGCGGCATTCGGGGCCCTGGGGATACAGACGCTTAAACTTGGGAATAGGCTCTGCCAGGAAGTCGTCGGCTTCAATCCACAGGTTCCGGGAGAAAGTCACAGGCCGGGTGCCGGCTTCCGGATCGTTGGGGTTGTTTTCAACCTCGAAGACTTCGCTCTGACCCTCGGGGTAGTTGGTGATGGTGAGCTTCACGGGCTTCAGAACCGCCATGACCCGCTGAGCGGTTTCGTTCAGGTCTTCCCGCAGGCAGTGCTCCAGGAAACCGAACTCAATGGTGTTGGGGCTCTTGGCGACGCCCACCCGGTCGCAGAAGGCCCGGATGGAGGCGGGGGTGTAGCCCCGGCGGCGGAGACCGCAGAGCGTGGGCATTCTGGGATCGTCCCAGCCGGAGACGTAGCCGTTTTCCACCAAGGCCCGGAGCTTGCGCTTGCTGAGCACCGTGTGGTCGATACCCAGACGGGCAAACTCGATCTGCCGGGGATGGTGGGGAACGGAGACGTTTTCCACCACCCAGTTATAGAGGGGGCGATGGTTCTCAAATTCCAGAGAGCACAGGGAGTGGGTAATGCCTTCCAGCGCGTCCTGAATGGGATGGGCAAAGTCGTACATGGGGTAGATGCACCACTTGTCGCCCTGGCGATGATGGTGCATATGGCGGATGCGGTAGATAACCGGGTCGCGCATATTGAAGTTGCCGGAGGCCAGGTCGATTTTGGCCCGGAGGGTGTACTGGTTGTCTTCAAATTCACCTGCCCGCATTCTGGCAAAGAGGTCCAGGCTCTCCTCAATGGGACGGTCCCGCCAGGGAGACTTGGCAGGGGTGTCCACGTCGCCGCGGTACTCCTTGAACTGCTCAGGGGTCAGCTCACAGACATAGGCCAGGCCCTTTTTAATGAGCTCCACGGCGTACTCATAGTCCTTCTCAAAATAATCGGAACCGTAGAAGAACCGATCACCCCAGTCAAAGCCCAGCCAGTGGATGTCCTCCTGAATGGCCTCCACAAACTCCACGTCCTCCTTGGTGGGGTTGGTGTCGTCCATGCGGAGGTTGCAGATTCCGCCGAACTTCTCGGCGGTGCCAAAATCGATGATGAGGGCCTTGCAGTGGCCGATATGCAGATAGCCGTTGGGCTCCGGCGGGAACCGGGTGTGAACGGTCTGACCTTCGAACTGCCCGCCGGGGGCAATGTCCTCTTCAATAAAGGCGTGTATAAAATTTTTGCTTTCAGTGGTTTCAGCCATGGGAAAGCTCCTCTCTTCTTGGGAAATTTCTGTTATTATAAACCAAACTGTCCCAGTTTGCAATCACAATTTCAGGCCCATCCCATGGAAAAGCAAAAACGTGACGGGTGATTGTAAATTTTACGAAAACAATTTAAGAAATCTTAAATTTTATGGTTGTCAATTCGCTGCCGATACGGTAAAATAGGAGACGATAAAGAAAAGGAGTGACAGATTAGATGCCTACCATCGAGTATAAGCGCGTTCTTCTGAAAGTCAGCGGTGAAGCCCTGGCCGGGGACAAACACCGGGGACTGGATTTTGCCATCGTGAACAAGCTCTGCGATTCCATCAAGACTTGTGTGGACCTGGGAGTTCAGGTCGGCCTTGTCATCGGCGCAGGCAACTTCTGGCGGGGTGTCAAAGACGGTGCGGATCATATGCAGCGCTCCCATGCGGATTCCATGGGTATGCTGGGCACCGTCATGAACGCCATCGCCGTGGCGGACGCCCTGGAAAAACACGGCGTGGACGCCAGAATTCTCTCCGCTGTGGAGATGAACAAATTCGCCGAGTACTATACCCGGGACACCGCCGAGCGATACTTAAATGAAGGCAAGGTGGTCCTCTTCGCCGCAGGCACCGGAAACCCCTATTTCTCCACCGACACGGGCGCGGTTCTTCGCGGCGTGGAAATCGAGGCGGACGCCATTTTAATGGCGAAGAACGTGGACGCCATCTATTCCGCCGACCCTCAGAAGGATCCCAACGCAGTTCGCTATACCCAGCTGACCTATGCGGATGCCCTGGCAAAGAACCTCAAAGCCACGGACATCACCGCCATGGCCCTTGCCATGGACAACGATATGACTATGGTCTGTTTCGGACTGGACACGGAAAACAGCATTCTCCGGGTGGTCCAGGGGGAGCAGATCGGAACCACCGTAAAAAATCAATTCTAAGGAGGACGAAGAAATGAGCGTGGATTTTAAGGAATACGGCAGAAGAATGGACAAGACCCTGGAGCACCTGGAAGAGGACTTCAGCGCCGTCCGGGCCGGTCGGGCCAACCCCAAGGTCCTGGATCGCATTACCGTTGAATATTACGGCAGTGAGACTCCCCTGGCAGGCGTTGCCACCATTTCCACTCCCGATGCCCGCACCCTGGTCATTCAGCCCTGGGACACCAAGCTTCTGAAAGACATTCAGAAGGCCATTCAGGTCTCTGACCTGGGCATCAACCCCCAGAATGACGGCCGTGTCATTCGCCTGGTGTTCCCTCAGCTCACGGAAGAGCGCCGTAAGGAACTGGTAAAACAGGTCCGCAAGTACGCCGAAGATGCCAAGGTTGCCATGCGGAACATCCGCCGGGACGGTATGGACTATGTGAAGAAGCTGAAAAAGAGCTCCGAGATTACCGAGGACGACCAGAAGAAGGCTGAAAAAGACCTTCAGGACCTGCTGGACAAGTCCATCAAAAAGGTAGACGCCGCCCTTGCCAATAAGGAAAAGGAACTTCTGTCCATCTGAATCCCCGAAAAAAGATAACTGCAAGGGAGGGGCTTGCCCCTCCCTTCCTGCGAAATCGACCATGAGAAACTCTCTCCAAATGGTCACCTGCGCTGATTGCTTCCCCTCCGGGGAAGCCTTTCCGCAATTATATGATTATGGAGGTGCTCTATGGCACTTTCTGAAAAAACAACTTTGCCCCCTCCCCAGCACATTGCCATTATTATGGACGGCAACGGCCGCTGGGCCAAAAAGCGGGGCCTGCCCCGCACTGCCGGACACGCCGCAGGCGCCGAGGCCTTTCGGCGTATTGCCAACTACTGCCGGACCCTGGGCGTCCGATATCTGACGGTCTATGCCTTCTCTACGGAGAACTGGAAACGCTCCCAGGAGGAAATTTCCGGCATCATGCGTCTTCTGCGCCGCTATCTGGAAGAGGCTTTGCAGGACATGGAGAAAAACCGGGTCTGCTTCCGCTTCTTTGGAGACCTCAGTAAGCTCTCTCCCGAGCTGCAGAAGCTCTGCTATGATGCACAGAACCGATCCCGCGACTACGACGTTCAGGTGAATTTCTGCCTGAATTACGGCGGCAGAAACGAGATCGTTCAGGCATCCCGGGCTTTCGCTGCAGACGTTGCGGCTGGAAAGTACCAGCCCGAAGATTTAACGGAAGAGCTCCTCTCTTCCTACCTCTACTCGAAAGGCGTTCCCGACCCGGAGCTGATCATCCGCCCGTCGGGGGAAATGCGCACCAGCAACTTCCTTCTCTGGCAGTCTGCCTACTCCGAGTACGTTTTTATGAATGTATTGTGGCCCGATTTCAGTCCCAGCCATCTGGACGAGGCCATTGCAGAATATCATCGGCGGAACCGCCGCTTTGGAGGTACATAAATATAAATGAAAACCCGAATTATTGCGGCGGCAGTTCTGGTGCCGATTCTCCTGCTGATTTTACTGGCGGCACCAAAAGTCGCCGCAGCCATCGTCCTTGGTGTGCTTCTTGCCATTGCAGCCTTTGAGCTTCTCTACCGCACAGGTCTTGTGACCAATATCCGGCTTGTGATGTACAGTGCCGCCATGGCCTTTGCCCTGTCCATGTGGAGCTACTTTGGGGCGGTCAGAGCCTGGTTTATGCTGCTGCTCATGGTGTTCTTTGCGGTGCTGTACAGTGAAATGATGCTGGACCATATTAAGGTCCACTTTGAGCACATCGGTATGTGCTTTGCCGCAGGTGTCATTATTCCCTATATGATTTCGGCGCTGGTCCGGATTCTGACCTTGAATGTGGGCCGCTACGTTATTCTCATCCCCTTTGTGGTTGCCTTTACCTCCGACGCAGGTGCCTATTTTGTGGGCCTCAAGTTTGGCAAGCACAAGCTGGCTCCTGTGGTCAGCCCCAATAAGACGGTGGAAGGCGCCCTGGGCGGTATCGTCACGGCAGTGGCGTCCATGATTATCTACGCCTTGATTCTGGATTTCCCCTGCCACTTCCAGGTCAACTACGGCCTTGCCATTCTCTACGGACTGGTGGGCAGCGTAGCCGGCGCTTTCGGCGATCTGTGCTTCAGTGTGGTCAAGCGCCAGACAGGCATCAAGGACTACGGCAATCTCATTCCCGGCCACGGCGGTGTGCTGGACCGGTTTGACTCTCTGACCATGGTGGCACCGCTGATGGAGGCACTTCTCCTGATGGCCCCGGTCATTATCGCGTAAGGAGCGGCATATGGTACATTGTGTCAGTATTCTTGGCTCCACCGGCTCCATCGGCCGCCAGAGCCTGGACGTAGTATCCCGTCTGGAAGGCATCCGGGTGGGAGCCCTCACTGCAGGAACCAGCGTAGAGCGCATGGCGCAGCAGTGCCGGGAGTTCCTGCCGGAGCTGGCGGTTATGGCAACGGAAGCGGCAGCCAAGGAGCTGAAAGAGGCGATTAAAGACCTGCCTACCCGGGTAAGCTGGGGAGAAGAAGGGCTCATTGAAGCCGCCACGCTTCCCGCTGCCGACTGTGTGATCACGGCGGTTGTAGGCATGGTGGGCCTGAAACCAACCTTGGCTGCCATTGGCCAGGGAAAGCGCATCGGCCTTGCCAATAAGGAGACCCTGGTCTGTGCAGGGGAACTGGTCATGGCGGAGGCGGAAAAACACCACGCGGAAATCATCCCTGTGGATTCCGAGCACTCCGCAATCTACCAGTGCCTTATGGGCTGCGGCGACAGAAGAGAAATTAAGCGTCTGATCCTCACCTGCTCCGGCGGACCGTTCTTTGGAAAAGAGCAGGAAAGCTTAAAAACCGTCACCAAAGCCGATGCCCTGAAGCATCCCAACTGGAAAATGGGCGCGAAAATTACCATTGACTGCGCGACCCTCATGAATAAGGGCCTGGAGGTCATTGAGGCCATGCGGCTGTACCGGATGCCGCTTGAGAAGGTGGATGTGGTCATCCACCGCCAGAGCATTGTCCACTCCATGGTGGAGTTTACGGACGGCGCAATAATGGCCCAAATGGGCACCACCGATATGCGGCTTCCCATTCAGCTGGCCCTGACCTATCCCCAGAGAGTGCCGTGTCCGGTGGACCCTCTGGACTTGTTAAGCTGCGGCAGTCTGACCTTCCAGAAGCCGGATATGGAGCGTTTTCCATGTCTGAAGCTGGCCTATGACTGCGCCGCAAAAGGCGGCACCGCCTGTCCTGCCATGAACGGCGCAAACGAAGAGGCGGTGGCCATGTTCCTCCGGGACGAAATCGGTTTTTATGATATCTATCATCTGGTTTCCCAAGCAGTGGAAAATGTGCCCTTTGTGGAAAATCCCACTCTGGAAGAGATCTTGGAAACCGACAAGCTGGCCCGCAGGGCAGTTCGAGCATTATCCCAAGGAAAATTCTGATTTCATGAAAAAAGCCGGCATCTTCTGCCTGGCTTTGAGGTTTTTCGGAGTTTTCCAAACAAAAAAGCGAGGCATTTTATGACCATTCTTTTTGCGGTTCTCCTCTTCAGCGTGCTGATTCTGGTCCACGAGCTGGGGCATTTCGTTGCCGCCAAGCTTTCGGGGGTCCAGGTCAATGAATTTTCTATTTTCATGGGCCCTGCCCTGTGGAGCAGGAAGATCGGGGAGACACAGTATTCCCTGCGGCTGATCCCCATGGGCGGCTACTGCGCCATGGAAGGGGAGGACGGCGGCAGCGACAATCCCAGATCCTTTGATAAAGCTGCCTGGTGGAAGCGCTTTCTCATTCTCATTGCGGGAGCTGCCATGAATTTCCTCATGGGCATTGCCCTGATGGCGGTGGTATTTCTGCCTGTGAAGCGGGCCGTGGTGCCGGTGATTGCGGGCTTTGAACCCTTCGCCACGGTGAATCGGGAAGGCGGGCTTCAGGCAGGAGACAGAATCCTTGAAGTGGATGGAGAGAAAATCTACGTCCAGTCGGATTTTAACCTTATTTTGAATCTGAATCCCGGCGATACCCACGACCTGAAGGTGGAGCGGAACGGGGAAACGGTGGAACTGCCCAATTTCCTCATGGAAAAGCACCTGTCTTCCGATGGAAAAACCATGCTCTACGGCATGAACTTTGAAGTCCGGGACCTGACTGTTCTGCAGCGGCTTCAAAATGCCTGGAACCAGTCTTTGGATACGGTGCGCCTGGTTCGTTTGAGCCTGCAAATGCTCCTGAGAGGTCAGGCAGGGCTCTCTGATATGACGGGGCCTGTGGGCATCGTTCAGCAGATGAGCGTGGTGGCGGACGCATCCGCTACCAAAGTTGACGCCCTGCTCAATATGCTCTATTTCGGGGCCTTCATTGCAATCAACCTGGCCGTCATGAATCTGCTCCCCATTCCGGCACTGGATGGCGGGCGCATTGTGGGCCTTCTCATTACCACAGCTGTGGAAGCCGTGACCCATAAGAAGGTAAACCCCAAATACGAGGGCTACCTCCATGGAGCAGGCATGGTGCTGCTGCTGGGCCTCATGGGAATTATCATGTTTAAGGATATTTTCGTACTTTTTAAGAGGTGAACCCTATGACTAGACAGATTCGGGTTGGAAATGTGCCCATTGGCGGCGGAGCTCCCGTTGTCATTCAGTCCATGCTGAACACAAAGACCGCCGACGTGGAAGGAAGCCTCCGGCAAATCCGGGAGCTGGCTGCCGCTGGGTGCCAGATTGCGCGCCTTGCCGTGCCCAATATGGAAGCGGCCCGGGGATTTGCAGAGATCTGCAAGGAAAGCCCCCTGCCTCTGGTGGCTGACATCCACTTTGACTATAAGCTTGCCATTGCCGCCGCGGAGGGAGGCGCTGCCAAAATCCGCATTAATCCCGGCAATATCGGCGGCGAGAACCGGGTGAAGGCTGTGGTGGATGTGTGCAAGAGCAGACACATCCCCATCCGCATCGGCGTCAACGGCGGAAGCCTGGATAAGAAGCTTCTGGAAAAGTACGGCCATCCCACGGCGGAAGCCCTGGTGGAGAGTGCCTTCCAGCACTTGGAGCTTCTGGAAATGCAGGGCTTCTATGATACCTGCGTGTCCATGAAGTCCTCCACGGTGCCCACCATGGTGGCTGCCGCCCGGCTGTTCCGGGAAAAATGCGACTACCCCCTGCACATCGGCGTCACTGAGACAGGGCCTGTGAAGCAGGGCCTGATCAAGTCCGCCATGGGCATCGGTGCTCTGCTGCTGGACGGCATTGGCGACACCATCCGTGTCAGCCTCACCGACGACCCGGTTCAGGAGGTCTATGCGGCAAAAGATATTTTAAAAGCCGCGGGCCTTCGCAAAGAAGGCGTGAACATCGTCTCCTGTCCCACCTGCGGCCGGACCCGCATTGACCTGATTGGCCTGGTGAACCAGGTAGACGAAGCCCTCCGGGACTGCAAAAAGCCCATTACCGTAGCCGTCATGGGCTGCATCGTCAACGGCCCCGGCGAAGCCCGGGAGGCAGACATCGGCATCGCCGGCGGCGACGGATGGGGTATGCTCTTTGAAAAAGGGCAGGAGGTAGAGCGCCTGCCTTACGAGGAACTGCTGCCGGCACTGCTGAAACGAATCGAGAATCTATGAGCGAAACCATAACCTTTCTGCAAATGTTTTCCGAATATGTGCCGCCTGAGGAGCTTTTGACCGCTTTCTCTCAGGCGGCCATTGTTGCTGCGGACTTAGACCCGGAAAACCGGGCCGTGTCCGTGGCCATCCATTCGGAATCCTATATTTCTATTTTCGACATCCAAAAGGCAGAGCGGGACATTGCGGCCCTTTACGGCCTGCGGCGTCTGGAGCTGAAAGCGACCCACCCGGCTTCTGCGTTTTCAAAAATCACCGATGAGGAGCTTATGCACCTCTTTGTCAGCCGCAACTCCATGGCAAGAGGAACCCTGGCAGGGGCCAAATGGCAGCGAGACGGAGAAAACATCACCATTTTCCTGGCTGCAAACGGCAAACAGACCCTGATGGAGCACATTCCATCCGTGGAACGGGAGCTCCGGGAGAAGTTTGCGGTGCCTGTAACCATTACTGTGGAGGCCGGGGAGGCGCTGGAGGGAAAAGCGCTGTTTGAAGCCATGGAATCCATGCGCTCCGCCGTAATGGAGGCCATGCCCGCAGCGGCCCGTCAGGCAAAGCCCAAGCCAAAGGAATCCCAGCCGGAGGACACCTTCTACGGAAAGCCCTTCCGGGGAAATCCCGTAGCCATGAAGGACCTGAGCCTGGACCTGGGTTCCGTCATTGTAGAGGGCAAGGTCTTCCAGGTGGACCACAAAGAACTCAAAAAGCGCAACGCCTGGGTCATCAAATTTGACATTACGGACTACACCAATTCCGTCCGCATCAGCCGCTTTATGGACGCCAACGAGGCAAAGCCCATACTGGAAAATGTGAAAGTGGGGTCTATCCTCCGCATCCAGGGCCGATTGGTTGAGGACCGGTTTGAAAACGAGATGGTTCTCAAGCCCTACGCCATGATGCCGGGCTCCATGTCCAAGCGGAAGGATACGGCGCCGGGCGAAAAGCGGGTGGAGCTGCACCTGCACACCACCATGTCCAACATGGACGCCCTGACGGTGACGGCAGACGCCATCAAAACCGCCGCCGCCTGGGGTCACAAAGCCATCGCCATTACAGACCACGGCGTGGCCCAGTCCTTCCCCGATGCCATGAAGGCCGCCTCCAAAGCCAAGGTGGCAGGCACCGACGAGAATATCAAAATTCTCTATGGCTGTGAAGGGTATTACGTCAATGACGTAGATGACCGCATCGTGGTCCACGGCGGCAAGGACATGAAGTTTGACGAGGAATTTGTGGCTTTTGACTTGGAGACCACAGGCCTCTCCTCCAGCCAGGACCGCATCATTGAAATCGGCGCGGTGCTTCTGAAAAACGGCCAGGAGCTGGACCGCTTCCAGACCTTTGTGGACCCGGAGCGGCCTCTGGACCGGAAGATTGTGGAGCTCACGGGCATCACCGAGGAAATGCTCCTTGGGGCACCGAAAATCGAAGAAGTCCTGCCGAAATTCCTGTCCTTCGTGGGAGACCGGGTGCTGGTTGCCCACAATTCGGACTTTGACACAGGCTTCATCCGGGCCGAATGCCAGCGCCAGGGCATTCCCTATAACTATACTGCCGCAGATACCCTGATTCTCTCCCAGAATCTTCTGTCCCACCTGAATAAATTCAAGCTGAACATCGTCTCCGACGCCCTGGGGCTGCCTGACTTTAACCATCACCGGGCGGGCGACGACGCCATGACCTGCGGCCTCATTATGACGAAGCTTATGGCGCAGCTGGAAGAGAACCATGACATCCATACCCTGCAAACCATCAACCCTGCCATGATGGCCCTCCGTGCAAAAGGGCACATTACGGACCGTCAGGCAAGACATATTATCCTCTTTGCAAAAAATCAGGTTGGACTGCGGAACCTCTATCATCTCATTTCCGACGCCAACCTCAAATACTTCCGCCGGGTCCCCAGAATTCCAAAATCCGAGCTGCTTGCCATGCGGGAGGGCCTCATCATCGGCTCCGCCTGCGAGGCGGGAGAGCTGTTCCAGGCTGTTCTGGACCATAAGAGCGACGACGAACTGCGCCGGATCGCCTCCTTCTATGACTTCCTGGAAATCCAGCCCCTTGCCAACAACCGTTTCATGCTGGCAAATGAAAAATATGAGGCGAAAACCGACGAGGACCTGCGAAACTACAACCGAACCATTGTCCGGCTGGGTGAGGAACTGGGAAAACCTGTGGTTGCCACAGGAGACGTGCATTTTCTGAATCCGGAGGACGAAATCTTCCGGCACATCCTCCTGGCGACCAAGGGCTTTGACGACGCGGACAAGGATATGCCCCTGTATTTCCGGACCACAGACGAGATGCTGGCGGAGTTTTCTTACCTGGGCGAAGAGAAAGCCCACGAGATTGTGGTGGAGAACCCTAACCGCATTGCGGATATGTGTGAAAGTCTGCGGCCTGTGCCCCACAACCTCTTTGCGCCGAAGATCGAGAACTCCGTGGAGGACCTGAAAAACCTGGTCTACACCAAGTTCCACCGCCTCTACGGCGACCATCCCCCGGAGGTTTTTGTAAAACGGGTGGAGACGGAGCTGAACGACATCATCAACTGCCACTACGACGTGATCTATATGTCCGCCCAGAAGCTGGTGCAGAACTCTTTGGAGCACGGCTACCTGGTAGGTTCCCGAGGCTCCGTGGGCTCCTCCATTGTTGCCTATATGTCCGGCATTACCGAGGTCAACTCTTTCCAGCCCCACTATCGCTGTCCCAACCCGGACTGCAAGTACACGGAACTGAATGTACCGCCCGGATATAACTGCGGCGCGGACCTTCCCGACGCAGTGTGTCCCAAGTGCGGCACGAAGATGGAAAAGGACGGCTTCAACATCCCCTTTGAGACCTTCCTGGGCTTCGGCGGCGACAAGGTGCCGGATATCGACTTGAACTTCTCCGGAGAATATCAGGCAAAAGCCCACGCCTACTGTATTGAAATGTTCGGAAAATCCCACGTTTTCCGGGCAGGCACCATTGGCACCGTGGCGGAAAAAACCGCCTTCGGCTACGTGAAAAAATACCTGGCCGAACGGGGCAAGACGGCGTCCCGGGCCGAGGAGGGACGCCTGGCTGCGGGCTGCGTGGGCGTCCGCCGGACCACGGGCCAGCACCCCGGCGGCCTGGTGGTCATTCCCCAGGAAAATGAGATTTGGGACTTCTGCCCGGTCCAGCACCCTGCCGACGACCCCAACGCCGATCAGATTACCACCCACTTTGAATACCATTCCATGGAGGAAAACCTCCTGAAACTGGATATGCTGGGCCATGACGACCCCACCATGATCCGTATGATGGAAGACCTGACGGGAGTGGACGCCAAAACCATTCCTTTGGATGACAAGGATACCATGTCCATATTCATCTCCTCCAAGGTTCTGGGCTATGAGGACGACCCGGTGCTGGGTCCCACAGGTGCCGTGGCGATCCCCGAGTTCAACACCCGCTTCACCCGGGGCATGCTCATGGACACCCTGCCCACCAGGTTCGATACCCTGGTCCGTCTTTCCGGCTTCTCCCACGGCACCGACGTGTGGCTGGGCAACGCCAAGGACCTGATTACCTCCAAGACCGCCACGGTTGACTCCACCATCGGCTGCCGTGACGACATCATGATTTATCTCATCTCCTGCGGGATGCCGGAGAAGCGGTCTTTTAAGATTATGGAAGCCGTGAGAAAGGGCAGAGGACTGCCCGAAGGCGCCGAGGAAGAGATGAAGGCCGCAGGAGTTCCGGAGTGGTACATCGGCTCCTGCAAGAAAATCAAGTACCTATTCCCCAAGGCCCACGCTGTTGCCTATGTCATGATGGCCTTCCGCATTGCCTGGTTTAAGGTCCATCACCCTCTGGCTTTCTATGCAGCCTATTTCTACCGACGGAGCCAGAAGGGCGGCTTTGACGCCGTACTTATGACCCACGGCAAGGAATCGGTGCTTGCGAACATTGACGCCATCGAGAAAAACGAAGACGCCACAGCCAAGGATGAGGACCTGCTTACCACGCTGGAAGTGGCCTACGAGTACTACCTCCG
>DVJG01000174.1 GCA_018710805.1 Candidatus Faecousia faecipullorum | reverse complement strand
TGTTTTTGACCTGAGGAATGTCCACATCCTCGCCCACCATGGGCAGACGCATGAAGCCGAAGCCAAAATTCTTTTTAATGCCGTCAAAATTGGAATTCATAATGCCCTCCTGTTTGCTGCTGAGATAATTTGATTATAGAATATGGGACGGGGATTGTCAATTCTTGAGGCAGAATCCTTTCTTGGGCTGCTTCCATTGCAGAAAAAAGCAGATATGCCCGCAAGAGCATATCTGCTTTTTGGTCGGAGTGTCGGGATTCGAACCCGAGGTCTCTTGGACCCGAACCAAGCGCGATACCAAGCTTCGCCACACCCCGAAATCCTGTATATTATACCGGGTATTTTCCCGTCTGTCAAGGCGTAAATTTACCGAAAGGAGCCTTTCGTTCTGAGAACCATCCATTGGGCATAGGTTAAACTGAGGTGATGACATGGGATATCGTGTGGAATATGGTCAGGATTCAAACCAGGAGAAGGCGGCCGGACGACTTGGGCGAATCCTTGTGCTTACGGTGATTTCGTTTGTTATGTTCCTGGTCCTGGTGAATCTCTTCTGGCCCCAGGGTGCGGCGATGGTGCGCCAGGCGCTGATCCCGGGAGATGCCGCTGTGACGGTGGGGGCGTTGGAGGGGCTTGCCCAGGACCTGAAAGCCGGTGACAGCATAGAGGCCGCGCTGCAGAGCTTCTGCCAGACCGTTTTGGAGGGCGCAGGCATTGGTCCGGGCTGACCCGTGGCTTATTTTCCTGGGAGCTTTTTTCCTTCTGGTTCTGCCTCTCAAGTGGCTTCTCGCCGCTGTGACGGCGGCAGCGTTTCATGAATTCTGCCATTGGGCGGCCATCCGGCTTCTCGGGGGACAAGTCCTGAGGCTGCATTTGGGCGTGGGCGGCGCCGTCATGGAGGCAAACATTCCGGGAAACGGCCGGGAATTTTTCTGTGCGCTGGCGGGGCCCTTGGGAAGCTTTCTGCTTCTTTTCCTGTTTCGGATATTTCCGCGGCTGGCAATCTGCGGCCTGATACAGGGGTGCTTCAATCTGCTCCCATTTTTCCCTTTGGATGGGGGGCGGATGCTGCAGTGCCTGACGGTTCGGCTCTCCCCAGTACGTTCCCGGCAGGTCTGCGGCAGTGTGGAAGCCGCTGCCGCCTTGGGACTGATCTTTCTTGTGACGATCCTTCCGCTGGATGCTCTCTGGAAACTATTTGCGGTTTTGCTTCTCAGCTGGAGAATCCTTGGAAAAAAACCTTGCAAAAGACGCAGAATCGGGGTACAATAGGGCTGATTTCCAAGACAGAATGAGGTATCCATATGACAGAACTTCTTGGGCGCATTCTCCCATCGGTGCAGAAACCGGCACGGTACACCGGCGGCGAATGGGGCGAAACCAAAAAGGATTTAAAAGACGTTCGGGTGCGGGTGGCATTTTGCTTCCCGGATACCTATGAGATCGGCATGTCGAATCTCGGTATGCGGATTCTCTACGGCGTGATGAACAACATGGACGGGGTCTGGTGTGAGCGGGTGTTCGCCCCCTGGGGAGACATGGAAGCGGAAATGCGAAAGCACAGCCTCCCGCTGTGGGCCCTTGAAAGCCAGGACGCAGTAAAAGATTTTGACATGATTGCGTTTACCATTGGCTATGAGATGGCCTATTCCAATATTCTCAATATGCTGTCTCTGGCAGGGGTCCCGCTTCGTTCCAAAGACCGTCAGGGCCTTCACAACATGGTTTTCGCAGGAGGCGTCTGCGCGTTTAACCCAGAGCCTCTGGCGGACTTTGTAGACTTCTTCTCCCTGGGGGAAGGGGAGGACAGTACCGTGGAGATTGTCTCCCTGTA
Source organism: Candidatus Faecousia faecipullorum (assembly GCA_018710805.1). Taxonomy (GTDB): domain Bacteria; phylum Bacillota; class Clostridia; order Oscillospirales; family Oscillospiraceae; genus Faecousia; species Faecousia faecipullorum. The sequence continues at coordinate 804 of DVJG01000174.1, read as the reverse complement.
TGACAAAGCCAAGGCCGAGGCTTGGACCAAGGACCGTTTTCTCCATGAGGCGGCAAAGATCCCCGGCGTCTATGTGCCCAGCTTCTACCGCCATGAGTACCACGAGGATGGCACGCTTTCGGCGATTGTGCCCTTGGAGGGCGCTCCGGAAGTGGTGACCAAGCGCATTGTAGAGGACCTGGACAAGGCCTATTTCCCTACGGACATGATTGTGCCTTCCACGGAAATTGTCCACGACCGGGCCAACCTAGAGGTGTTCCGGGGCTGTATCCGAGGCTGCCGGTTCTGCCAGGCAGGATTCTCCTGCCGTCCGGTCCGGAAGAAAAGCCCGGAGGTCCTGTATAAGCAGGCTGTGGAGGTGCTGGAAAACTCCGGCATCAATGAAATCACCGTGTCCAGTCTCTCCACCTCGGACTACCGGGGTCTCAAGGCGCTGACGGACCAGCTGATTCCCTACTGCATGGACCATAAAATCAATCTCTCCGTGCCCTCGCTTCGGGCGGATAACTTCTCCCGGGAGCTCATGGAGAAACTGCAGACCCTGCGGCGCAGCGGCCTGACCTTCGCCCCGGAAGCGGGAACCCAGCGGCTCCGGAACGTCATCAACAAAAATCTGACGGAAGCGGAAATTCTGGACACCTGCGCCCGGGCTTTCTCCGGCGGGTGGAGCAATGTGAAGCTCTACTTCATGCTGGGTCTGCCCACGGAGACCGATGAGGACGTGCTGGGTATTGCGGATTTGGTCTACAAAATCATCAAAACCTGGCAGAGTCATGCCTCCAACAAGAAGCGTGGGCTCCGGGT
>DVJG01000173.1 GCA_018710805.1 Candidatus Faecousia faecipullorum | reverse complement strand
AGGCTTCCCATAAAATCTCCTCCTTCTTCATAACGGGGCCGTCCTTGCAGATGCGCTTGTAGCCTGTGAGGGTTTTGCAGGAGCAGCCCATGCAGGCGCCGAAGCCGCAGCCCATGCGCTCCTCAAAGCTCATTTGGCCGGAGGTCTTGGCTGCCCGGTACACGGCCTTCAGCATGGGTTCCGGGCCGCAGGTGTAAAAGTAAGTGTATGTTTCCGGCAGGGCATCGGTGACGAAGCCCTTTACCCCGCAGCTTCCGTCCACGGTGGTGACGGTGACGTCACAGCCCAGGGCCTGGAACTCCTTCTCATAGAACTTCTCGGAGGCGGTGTTGAAGCCCAGAATCACGGAAACCTTCTTGCCTTCGGCCCGGAGCCGTTTTGCCAGGCCATACATTGGCGGCACACCCACGCCGCCGCCCAGAAGTACAGGTGCATCTCCGGAGAGGGTCAGGTCGTAGCCGTTGCCCAAACCCGTGAGTACATCCAGGGTTTCGCCGGGAGCCATTTTGCTCATCTGCTCCGTGCCCTTTCCCACCACCTTATAGATGATGGTAAGGGATTCTGCATCCCAGTCGCAGACGGAGATAGGGCGGCGCAGATACAGCCCGCTCAGCTGAATGTTCACGAACTGCCCCGGTGCAGTGATGGCGCTGCAGTCCCCGGCAAGGACCATTTTGTAGACGCAGTCCGTCAGCGCTTCGTTTCGGACCACGGTGAAGATACTTTGTTTCATTTGTTTCTCCTGTTCGTAAACGGTGAACAAATTCAGGTCTGTCCACGGGGAGAGACGTAGCTCTCCCCGTATCATCGCACTTGGGATTGACAGATTGCCTTGGCTTGTTCTCACGGTGCGCGGAAAGCGGATTACTCTTCGTCGATGGTGGAGATGGTGAGGGTGGTCTCCTCCAGCACATCCAGCAGGACCCGGATGGTGTCCAGAGCGGTGAAGAGGGTCACGTTGTGCTCCGTGGCAATCTGGCGGATCTGCAGGCCGTCGTGCTCATCGGCGCCCAGACTCTTGGTATTGATGACGTAGGCAATGTGACCCTGGCGCAGAGCGTTGGGAATCTCGTTGCTGCCGTCGCTGATTTTGCCCAGCACATGGGTCCGAATGCCGTTGGCTTTCAGATAGGTGGCGGTTCCGGCGGTGGCCTCAATGTTGAAGCCCAGTTTGTAGAAGCGGCGAATCAGAGGCAGAGCCTCGGCCTTATCCTTATCGGCAATGGTTGCAAAGACGGTGCCGTAGTTCTGCAGCTTCATGCCGGAGGCCTGCAGGGCTTTATAGAGCGCTCTCGTCATGGTCCGGTCGTAGCCGATGGCCTCGCCGGTGGACTTCATTTCGGGGGACAGATAGGCGTCCAGACCGCGGATTTTGTTGAAGGAGAACACAGGAGCCTTGACATACCAGCGCTTTTTTTCATCGGGATAGATGTCGAAGAAGCCCTGTTCCTTGAGGCTCTTGCCCAGAATGACGTCGGTGGCAATGTCTGCCAGGGAGTAGCCGGTGGCCTTGGAAAGGAAGGGCACGGTACGGGAGGAGCGGGGGTTCACCTCAATGATGAAGATGTTGTCATGCTCGTCCACGATAAACTGGATGTTGAAAAGACCGATGATGCCGATGCCCAGACCCAGTTTCTTGGCGTACTGCAAAATGGTACCCTTGACCTTATTGGAGATGGAGAAGGCAGGGTAGACGGAAATGGAGTCACCGGAGTGGACGCCGGTGCGTTCCACCAGTTCCATGATGCCGGGGACGAAGACATCCCGTCCATCGCAGATGGCATCGATTTCCACTTCCCGGCCCTGGATATACTTGTCAACCAGAACGGGCTTATCTTCGTCAATTTCCACGGCGGTGCGGAGATAGTGCCGGAGCTGTTTCTCGTTGGCAACAATCTGCATGGCCCGACCGCCCAGCACGAAGGAGGGACGCACCAGCACGGGATAGCCGATCTCTTCGGCGGCGGAGAGACCGTCTTCGATATTGGTCACGGCCCGGCCCTTAGGCTGGGGAATCTGGAGCTCCGTGAGCAGTTTCTCGAAGGAATCCCGGTTTTCGGCTTTGTCGATGGCGGCGCAATCGGTGCCCACGATTTTCACGCCCCGGTCAGAAAGGGGCTGGGCCAGATTGATGGCAGTCTGACCGCCCAGGGAGGCGATGACGCCGTCGGGCTTCTCAAATTCGATGATATTCATGACGTCTTCCACAGTCAGAGGCTCAAAGTAGAGCTTGTCGGCGGTGGTGTAGTCCGTGGAGACGGTTTCGGGGTTGTTGTTGATAATAATGGCCTCGTAGCCGGCCTTCTTGATGGTCATGACGGCATGGACGGTGGAGTAGTCGAATTCCACGCCCTGGCCGATACGGATGGGACCTGCGCCGAGAACCACGATTTTCTTGCGGTTCGTGAGAATGGAGTCGTTCTTTCCCTCGTAGGAGGAGTAGAAGTAGGGAATATAGGCGTTGGTGTGGCAGGTATCCACCATGCGGAACATGGGGAAGAGGGCGTTTTCTTTGCGAAGGTCGAAGACTTCCAGCTCGCTGACGTTCCAGAGCTTCGCAATGTAGGAATCAGAGAAGCCCATGGCCTTGGCGGCTTTCAGAACTTCCAGGTCGCCCTTGTGCTCGGCAACGGAGCGCTCCATGTCCACAATGTGCTTCAGGGCTTCCAGGAAGAAGGGGGTAATCATGGTGATTTCCGCGATTTTCTCTACGGTCACGCCCCGGCGCAGCAGCTCGGCTGCGGCAAAGAAGTTGTCATCCCGGAAGGTGGAGATATAGACGAGCAGCTCCTCGGTGGTCATGCTGTTGAACTTCGGCAGATAGAAATGCCGGGCGCCGATTTCCAGAGAACGGACGGATTTCAGCAGGCACTCTTCCAGATTGGAGCCGATGCCCATGACCTCGCCGGTAGCCTTCATCTGGGTGCCCAAAACGTTGGGTGCAGTGGCAAATTTGTCGAAGGGAAAACGGGGCATCTTGGCCACTACGTAATCCAGGCGCGGCTCAAAGGCGGCGGTGGTGTTGGCGATTTTAATATCCTCCAGAGCCATGCCAACGGCGATCTTGGCGGTGACCCGGGCAATGGGGTAGCCGGAGGCCTTGGAAGCCAGGGCGGAGGAGCGGGACACCCGGGGGTTGACCTCAATAAGGAAGTATTCGGAGGAATGGGGATTCAGGGCAAACTGGACGTTGCAGCCGCCCTGAATTTTCAGCTCCCGGATGAGCTTGATGGCGGAGTCGTTCAGCATTTTCAGGTCATGGTCATTGAGGGTCATAATGGGAGCAACCACCATGGAGTCGCCGGTGTGGACGCCTACGGGGTCGATGTTCTCCATGCCGCAGATGGTGATGGCGTGGTCTTCAGAGTCACGCATGACCTCAAACTCAATCTCTTTGTAGCCCTTCACGGACTTTTCAATGAGCACCTGGTGTACAGGGGAGAGGGCAAAGGCGTTGAGGCCCACTTCCACCAGCTCGTCCTCGTTGTAGGCGAAGCCGCCGCCGGTGCCGCCCAGGGTAAAGGCGGGACGCAGGACCACAGGGTAGCCGATGCGCTTTGCCGCTTCCTTGGCTTCTTCGATGGAGTATGTGATTTCAGAGGGAATGACGGGCTCACCGATGGACTGGCACAGCTCCTTGAACTTCTCCCGGTCCTCGGCCCGGTCGATGGATTCGCTGGAGGTGCCCAGAAGCTGCACCCGGCACTCTTTCAGAATGCCCTTCTTCTCTAACTGCATGGCAAGGTTCAGTCCGGTCTGACCGCCGATGCCGGGGATAATGGCGTCGGGACGCTCATAGCGGATGATTTTTGCCACGTATTCCAGGGTCAGGGGCTCCATGTAGACCTTGTCGGCAATGACGGTGTCGGTCATGATGGTGGCGGGGTTGGAGTTCACCAGCACCACTTCGTAACCTTCTTCCTTTAGGGCCAGGCAGGCCTGGGTGCCGGCGTAGTCGAACTCAGCGGCCTGTCCGATGACGATGGGGCCGGAGCCGATGATGAGAATTTTCTTAATGTCCGTACGCTTTGCCATTGTGCAATTCCTCCTAAAATCTATATACAATCAAATTGATGGGTTTATTTTGCCTCGTACACCAGTTTTCCATGGCAGACGGTGCCCATACACTTACCAAATACATTCCATCCCGTAAAGGGACTGGCTTTTCCCATGGAGAGAAAATCCTTCGGGTCAATCTCATACTGTGCGTCCAGGTCCCAGATGGAGAAGTCCGTGCCCAGCGGCAGATGGAACCGCTTTCGGGGATTCTCACAGAGGACCTCCACCAGCTTCTCCATGGAGAGAATCCCGGGCTTTACCAGGCAGGTGTAGAGAATCGGGAAGGCCGTCTCAATGCCCACCACGCCAAAGGCGCTCTTTTCAAGTCCTTTGCCTTTCTCCTCAGCGGAGTGGGGGGCGTGGTCGGTTGCAATCATGTCGATGGTGCCGTCCAGAAGCCCCTCCACCAGAGCCTCCCGGTCAGATTTATCCCGGATGGGCGGATTCATTTTGAATCTTCCGTCTTCTGCCAGGAAGCTGTCGTCCATGACAAGGTAGTGAGGACCCGTCTCACAGGTCACATCCAGGCCTTCCGCCTTGGCTTTTCGGATGAGGTCCACGCTCTCTTTGGTTGAGATGTGGCACACATGGTAGCTGCAGCCTGTCTCCCGAACCAGATCCAGGTCCCGGGCAATCTGCCCCCACTCACTTTCGGAGCAGATGCCCCGATGACCGTGGGCTTTGGCATAGCTGCCCTGGTGGATGTAGCCGCCGTGGAGCAGGGAATTGTCTTCGCAGTGGGCAACAATAAGCTTTCCAAGCCGCTTTGCTTCCAGCATGGCGTTTTTCATCATGTCTCGGGACTGAACACCCCGGCCGTCGTCGGAGAAACCGCAGACCTTATCTGCCATTGCTGCCAGGTCCGCCAGTTCTTCCCCTTTTTCACCCCGGGTGATGGCGCCGTAGGGATAGACATGGATGCAGGCATCCTTTTCAATCAGATTCAGCTGAGCATTGAGGCTTTCGATACTGTCCGGCACGGGGTTCAGGTTCGGCATGGTACACACAGCGGTGTAGCCGCCTCTTGCCGCCGCCCGGGAACCGGAAAAAATGGTCTCTTTATAAGAAAAACCCGGCTCTCTGAAATGCACATGCACGTCACAAAAGCCGGGGAAAACCACAAATGCGGGAGAATTGAACTGGGGGAAACGGGAAATAAACGCGGAAACCGCGTTTGCAAATACGGACCCCTGGGAAGAAGCCATTCGAGTCTTCATCTCCTGCGTCATGAGAGTTCTCCTTTCTGTTTTTGCTCACTGCCTAAAAAAATGTCCTGCCGAGAGCGGCAAGACGAGTTTGGCGGCGAGCCGCTGTATTTATCTGTGAAATGATACCATGGAATTGCGGAAATGTCAAGCGTAAAATGGCTGATATATGGATTCCTTTGCAGATATTGCAGGAATGGCGAAGTATTTTATTGACGAATGGAAAAATTAGTGAATCAGAAACACGGATAGATGTTGACATGACAACAAAAGTATGGTATCCTCTGAAAAGCGTAAAGCAAAAGGAGGGGCAAATTATGTCCAGTAAATATGAGAGATATTCCGCCTGGATATCCAGCCTCTACCACGATATCCAGCGTATTGAACGGATGGAAATGGGAAAATTTGGCCTGAAGGGTCCCTATGCCCAGTGCCTGCTTGCCATCAGCCGTTTTCCGGAAGGGGTTGCGGCGGCGAGATTGGCGGAAGAATGCGAGAAGGATAAGGCTGCCATTTCCCGGACCCTGGCGGAGCTGATCCAGAATGGCCTTGTCCTTCGGAACACAGGCTATCGTGGGACCATTACCCTGACAGAAAAGGGACGGGAAGCCGCCGAAACCGTAAGCCGTCAGGGAGAGCTGGCAGTGGAGCTGGCAGGGGAAGGGCTGACGGAGGAAGAAAAAAGAACCTGCTACCGTGTCCTGGGCCACATTGCCGAGAACCTGCACGCCCTGTGTAAAACGGGGCTCAATCACAAGGAGGAAACGAAATGAGCGTAAAAATTATTGTGGATTCCGCCGCAGACTTTCTGCCGGAAACCGCTGCAAGAGTTAAATGTGTGGACATGGTGGTCCGCTTTGGGGATA
>DVJG01000172.1 GCA_018710805.1 Candidatus Faecousia faecipullorum | reverse complement strand
GAAGCCAACCGAATCATTTGCAGCCCTGCCGGGTGCCTATTTCGCCTACCTGATTCCCTGTATCCTGCTGTATATGGTGTTGGCTACCAGCCTGAAAAAAGTCTATGTGCGCCGCTATGGTGAGCTGCTTTAAAAACAGGAGGTGTTTGATATGAAATGGACCGAAATTTGGATGAATTTGTTTGGCACCGTGTCCCTTTTTAAGGTGAACATGGGCTTTTGGGTTGGACTGGCAGCTGTTTTGCTGATTGTGGTCTTGATGAATGCGGTGTTTTGGAGCATGAAGCCTAAAAAAGAATCGGAAACCTGACGAAGAACAGGATGAGCCCTGACCGCCTTTTTCCGAATTCCATTTTCCTGTGGAAAAAAGTGCCTCGGTGTGATATGCTGTTATTGCACCGAGGCAAACGATTAAAAATCCCCTGGTACAGAGGAATCATCCAAGGGATGGATGTTTGGCCGTTTGGAAACAGAGCATATTTAGGGATGTGAGATTTTTGATCAGAATCTGCTTTATCTGCCATGGAAATATCTGCCGCAGTCCCATGGGGAAGTTTATTCTGGAGGACCTGGTCCGAAAGGCCGGGCGGTCTTCGGAATTTGAGATTGACTCGGCGGCGGTTTCCCGGGAGGAGCTGGGGAATCCCCTGTATCCTCCGGCCCGGCGGGAACTGCAAAAGCACGGCATTCCCTGCGAGGGACACCGGGCGCGGCAGGTGACCATGGAGGACTACCGCCGCTTTGACCGCATTTACTACATGGATGGGAGCAACGCCAGATATTTGAGCCGGATGCTCCCGAAAGACCCTGAGAAAATACGCCCCCTTCTCCAGCGGGATGTGGCGGACCCCTGGTACACCGGGGACTTTGCCGCCGCCTATGAGGACATTGTGGAAGGCTGCCGGAAAATTTTGGAGGAATTTCTATGAATAAAGCGCTGATTGAGGAAAAGCTTGGGGAGTTTCCCCTGTATTACTACGATTTTATTGACCCCAATGAGCTGGAATTTTCAGACCGCATCCGCTACATCTGCCAGCATGACTGCCCCATGTACGGCAAGTCCTGGGCCTGCCCGCCGGGGGTGGGACCTGTACCGGAGTGCAAAGAAAAGTGCCTGGGGTTTGAGAATTGCCTGCTGATCAGCACCGTCACGGAAGTGGCGGACATTGCAAACATCGACGAAACTCTGGACACCCGCCATGACCACGAGAAGATCACCAATGAGGTCCGGGATGTTCTGCGGGAGCTGGGGGAGAAGCCCTATATCCTCTCCACGGAGTCCTGTGCAATCTGCTCCCGGTGTGCCTACCTGGACGGCCTGCCCTGCCGGATGCCCGGGAAGATGCACCCCTGTGTGGAAAGCCACGGCATCAACATCATTCCGGTGCTGGAAAAGCGGGGACTGGATTTCCAGTACGGTTCCAACGTGGTGACCTGGGTGTCACTGCTGTTCTTCTGATAAAAAGCGCATAAAAAAGCGGCCAAGGCTGGCCGCTTCAGCTTATCAAAAAAGCCTCGCAGAGTTTGCCGCCTGTGGCGGCAAATAAAATCCAATGCGTTTTCTGCCGGGGCGTGTACCTGGCAGAAAACACTTCTCAGGCTCCAAGTGTGGAATTTGTCCCCCGATGGGGGACAAATTATGCACGCAGGAGACTGCAAAACACCTGTCAAAAAGCCTCGAAGAGGATTTTTGACAGTCTAAAGCGGCCAAGGCTGGCCGCTTTTTGCTGATTTATTCGGTTTTCCCTTTTTTGGGATGCTTCATGCGGTATTTTCTGCGGATAGACCGCACCAGAAGTGCGATTCCCGTCACCATGCCGCCGTAGACCAGGATGTAGGGCAGGCTGACAATGAGCCACACCAGCAGATCCAGCAGGCTGCTGCCCAGGCCCTTCAGGCTCTTAAGGAATCCTGTGCCGATGCGCGCAAAGAACCCGGGCTCTTCCACGGGGGTGTACTCCTGGACTTCGTCGATGGACAAGTAGATGGTGGCATAGTCAATCTGGTTGTCATAGAGGCGCAGCCGGGAGCCTACCTGTTCCAGCTCGCCCCGGACGTCTGTCAGACGGCCTTCGATTTCCAGCAGGTCGCTCATGTTTTCGGCCTGGGCAAGCAGTTCCAGAAGCCGGGCTTCCTCGGTTTTCAGAGCGTTCATACGGCTCTCGGTGTCCACGTAGGAAAGGGTCACGTCTTCCAGATTCTTTTCCTTCCGCACCACATTGGAGATGCCCTCAATGCTCTCGGTGAATTGATCTACGTCATCGGCGGGAATGCGGATGGTGAGGCTGGCGGAGCGGTAACGGCGGTCCTCGTAGCGGCTGCCGTTATAGATGTTCTGGCTTTCCACGAAGCCGCCCAGAGCATTGATTTTTTCCTGCAGGGCGGCGGTCATGGTGTCCAGGTCATCGGTTTCCGCGCTCATGTTCACGGTGATGATCCACTTGCGGTTTTCCGGCAGGGGCATCTCGGCGCCGGACTCCTCTGTGAGCATCCCGTTTTCCATAGGGGCTTCCATGGCGCCCATGTCCATGGATACCCTTGTCTCGGCCTTGGCGGCGCTCGGTGCCGAACTGCTGGCTCCGCAGGCGGTGAAGAGGCAGAGTACCATGGCCATGGCAGCAAACAGACATACGAATTTTTTGAGTTTCATAGTTTTTCCCTCCTTCATCTATAGTTCTCGTCAAATTTTTCCTCTGGTTTCTCTTTTTTTATGATATCAGAATTTTTTTGGAGACGCAAGGGGGAATTGTGCAATGCGCTGTAAATTATGGTTGCAATGGCGGCACAATTTCGGTATAATGAAGGAGAGAATGGAGGCAGAAAAATGGCAAAACTCTATTTTAAATACGGCGCTATGGGCTCCAGCAAGACCGCCCAGGCCCTGATTACCAAGTATAATTATGAAGAAAACGAGCTCCGGGTCTGGCTCATCAAGCCCGCCGCCGACACGAGAGACGGCGTCCAGGTGCTCCGGAGCCGCATCGGTCTCGAAGCCATGGTGGATGTGATTCCGCCGGACATGGACCTATATGTCCGGTTCCAGGAAGAAAAGCGAACAAATTGCGACGTCATCATCGTAGACGAGTGCCAGTTTCTTACACCGGAACAGATTGATGAGCTGCGGGCCATTGTCAATGACTTCAATATTCCCGTCATATGCTTCGGCCTGCGGACGGATTTTAGGACCAAGCTTTTCCCCGGGTCTCTGCGGCTCATGGAGGTTGCGGACACCATCCAGGAAATCAAGACCATCTGCGACTGCGGTGCCAAGGCCACGGTAAACGCCCGCATCGACCCATCCGGCCACATCATTACCCAGGGCGCCCAGGTGGAGCTGGGCGGCAACGACCGCTACATCGCCATGTGCCACAAGTGCTACGTTCGGGGCATCCGGGAACACAAAATCATCCGCCTCCACGGCCAGAGCGGAAAGTAAAGGAGAAGATACCATGGAAATTACCGAAATTTTAGCCAAATGCGACCACACTCTGCTTACCCAGACTGCCACCTGGAAGGAGATCAAAGCACTCTGCGACGATGGTATAAAGTACCATACGGCCTCTGTCTGCATCCCCGCCTCTTTTGTGAAGCAGGCGAAAAGCTATGTGGGAGACAAGCTTCCCATCTGCACCGTTATCGGCTTCCCCAACGGCTATGCCACCACGGCTTCCAAGTGCTTCATGGCCTCCGATGCCGTAGATAACGGCGCAGACGAGGTGGATATGGTCATTAACATCGGCTGGGCCAAGGAGGGCAAGTGGGAGGACATTACCTCTGAGATTGCCGCCATCAAAAAAGCCTGCAAGGGAAAGCTTCTGAAGGTCATCATTGAGACCTGCCTGCTGACCGATGACGAGAAGATTGCCCTCTGCAAATGCGTCTCCGACTCCGGAGCCGACTACATCAAGACCTCCACAGGCTTCTCCACGGCAGGAGCCACCTTCCATGACGTGGAGCTCTTTGCGAAAAATGTGGCTCCCCATGTGAAAATCAAGGCCGCTGGGGGCATTTCCAGCCTGGAAGACGCCGAGAAGTTTATTGAGCTGGGGGCCAGCCGCCTGGGTACCTCCCGGGTTGTCAAGCTTGCCAAGGCCATGGAGGCAGGCACCACTGCAAAAAATGACAGCAGCTACTAAGGAGGAATGATTATGCTGAATACGCCTACCCCTCATATTTC
>DVJG01000171.1 GCA_018710805.1 Candidatus Faecousia faecipullorum | reverse complement strand
ACATGAGTATAAAAGACATTGTAAAAAAATCCTTTCTGAGTCAGTTTAACTCAGATCTTTCTACCACCGAGGTTCTGATCACGCTTCTGGTAGCGGCTTTGATTGCTACTTATATTTTCATTATCTATCGTTTGGTCTGCCGCAAGGCGTTTTATTCAAAGTCCTTTGCTATTTCTCTGCCGGTAATCTCCATGATTACTACCTCTATCATTATTGCGATTCAATCCAATGCGGTGATTTCTCTGGGCATGGTTGGTGCTCTGTCCATTGTTCGTTTCCGCACCGCAGTGAAAGAACCAATGGATTTAGCGTTTCTCTTCTGGTCTATTTCCGTTGGCATTATTTGCGGAGCGTCTCTGCACGAACTGGCTGTAGAAGCTTCGATTCTGATTACCATTGTAATGCTGGTTTTGCACTTTATCCCCAATGTAAAGCCCTGTCTGCTTCTGCTGGTGAATGCATCCGATCGGGGAATCCAGGGTGAACTGGAATCCGTGCTGAAAGAAAACACCGCCAGCTATAAAATCAAATCCCGAAACGCCAGCGCTTCCGGCCTGGACATGATAGTGGAAGTGAAGACCAATAAGGAAGAAGCTTTGGTGGAACAGGTTTTGGCCATCTCCTGCGTGGAGCGAGCGGTTTTGATGAACCACGATGGAGAAGTGACCTGCTGAGGCAAAAAAGCGAATAAAGCTCAGGCTGTCACCCCCTCAGGGGATTTTTGACAACCTGAATCCGGCATGGCAAAAAGCCATGCCGGATTATTTTTTAGTTCATGGGGTATTCAGTAATCGGATTCCAGTTTAGCTCCAGACGCTTATGGGAATCAATAACGGCCTTGGCTGTCTTCTCCCGAACGTCTCTTAATAGGCGTGGTTGATGCCGTCGCTTTCTGCCTCTTTCAGGATAACACCTTCGCAGATATAGGATAGGCTTTGCTGCAAATCAACAAGTTCCCCATCCTTTATGGTTTGTATCCGAAGACTTTTGGAGTGCTTCGGAACGTTTGGTTACATTCCATGTATTTCAGTTTGCGCCCTGGAATTGGGATAGAGAAGCGTCGGCAGTGGTAAAGAATCCTGGAGAACTCTGCTATGCTGGGAATCCACGGGGATTTTCGCAGGGAGGATTACAATCTCATCCAGCTTTTTTTACCATTTCCGGGCTGTAACGGTGGTTACTGTATTTTTTGTCGGTTTCGGCAATGACATGTTCCGAGCGGTTAAAAAAGAGACCCTCAGAAAATGACTCTTGCAAACGGGCATAAACCTGCTATAATATGTTACAAGTATTTTTATGCCTATAGAAAGGAGCGCCGGAGATGTCTCTGCGTGCCAAAATTTACAACACATGGATGAAAAAAAGGCCAAAAAACATCAGTCCCATGAAGATCGTGGCCCTGACCTTTGCCCTCATCATCTTCCTGGGAGCAACTCTTCTGAATCTGCCCATCGCCTCCCGAAGCGGTGTTTCCTGTGGCTTTCGCCCAGCCCTGTTCACCGCCACCTCCGCTACCTGTGTGACGGGGCTTGTCCTCTTTGACACCTTTATCCAATGGAGCGGCTTTGGCCAGGTGGTTATTCTGTGCCTCATTCAAATCGGTGGCCTGGGCTTTATGTCTGCTGCTACCTTGATTGTATTTCTCCTCCGCAAGCGCATCGGCCTCAAGCAGCGGCTGGTTATGGCCCAGGCGCTCAGCCTCAACGACATTGAAGGCGTGGTGCGGCTGCAAAAAACCGTGATATCCGGAAGCTTTACCATCGAGGGTTTAGGCGCCGCGATTTTGCTTTTTCGGTTCTGGCCGGAATACGGCTTCTGGAATGGCCTGAAATGGGGTATTTTCCACGCCGTCTCTGCTTTCTGTAATGCGGGTTTTGACATTTTTGGCTGCCTGAGCCCCGGTTCCAGCCTCATGGAGTTTCAGTCTGACCCTGTGGTGCTTTTGACGCTGTGCTCCCTGATCGTCGTTGGCGGCCTGGGATTTCTTGTATGGGAGGAGGTTGCAAAGCTCCGCTCCTTCCGAAAGCTGTCCGTCTATACCCGGCTGGTCCTTGCGACCACTGCCGGATTGATCCTGACGGGATGGGCCATCACCTGTTTCATGGAATGGAACAATCCCGAAACTTTGGGCCCCATGAGCCTGAGAGACAAGCTTTTAAACGGCCTTTTCCAGTCCATAACCCTCCGGACCGCAGGCTTTGCCTCTCTTAACCAGGCGGCCATGACAGAGGGGAGCAAAGCCATCTCGGTGATCTTCATGCTCATCGGCGGCTCCTCGGGCTCCACGGCCGGCGGTATCAAAACCGTGACCTTTGTGGTGCTCCTGCTTTTCATCGCCACCCGGGCCAGAGGCCGCTCCACGGTCTGCGCGTTCCGCCGGACAATTCCCCAGGGACAGGTTCTGGACGCTATGACCATTGCCCTTATTATGGTGGCGCTTGCCATGGTAGGCGGCATCTTCATCAGCACCACATCTCCGGTGGGCTTTACGGATGCCCTCTTTGAAACGGCGTCGGCCCTTGGCACTGTGGGCCTCACCGCAGGCGCTACGGAAAAACTAAGCGCAGCGGCTCAGATTCTCATCATTATTTATATGTACTTCGGACGAGTGGGCGTTCTTACACTCAGCCTGGGCTTCCTGACGGGAAACAAGGTCGAAGAACGGTATCGCTACGCCCAGACAAATTTGCTTATCGGATAAGGAGATTATTTCCATGAAAACGTATGTTGTAATCGGATTGGGCCGCTTCGGCTCTGAAATTGCCCGGCAGCTGTGCATGCTGGGGGCGGAAGTTCTTGCTATGGATGTCCAGGAGCACCTGGTCCAGCAGGTGGCAAACGACGTGACCCACGCGGTGGTGGGCGATGCCCGGGACAAGGAAGTCCTGAAGGGACTGGGCGTCCGGAACTTTGACTGTGCCGTCATCGCCATTGGCGATGACCTGTCCGCTTCGGTTCTGGCAGCCATGAACCTCCAGGAACTGGGGATTCATTACATCGTCTGCAAGGCCCACGATGAGACCCATCGCCGGGTCCTGGAACGGCTGGGAGTCAATCGGGTGGTCATTCCTGAAAAGGAGCACGCCCAGCGCCTGAGCCGGAGCCTCTATTCTCACAACGTTCTTGACTACATCGAACTTTCCGACGCCTACGGCATCGTGGATATGCCCGCCCCCAAGGAATGGATGGGAAAGACCCTGAAAGAGATCAACGTCCATGTGAAATTGGGCGTCAGCATCATTGCCATCAAAAACGGCAAGAAGACCACCATCGCCCCCGGCGGTGCCTTTACCATTCAGGAAGGGGATATTCTGTCGGTGCTGGGAGACAGCCTGTCGCTGGAAAAGGTTCAGAAGCTATGACGGAGCAATTCCTCTCATCCCGGAAAAACCCCCTGCTCCAACAGGTGAAAAAACTCCTGTCCTCCAAAAAAGAGCGGGAAGCCGCAGGGTTATTTGCTGCCGACGGGGTGAAGCTTTTGGAGGAGGCCGTGCGCTTCTGCCCGGAACTTCACACGGTGATCCTCTCGGAGGGTGTGGAGGCGGCGGTGCCTGAGACCGTGCGGGTCATCCGGGTGCCGGAGGATGTCATGGCGTGGATTTCGCCTATGGAGACGCCTCAGGGAGCCTTGTTTCTCTGCCGTCTGCCGGAGAGGAAGCACTTTTCCCCCGTACCTGGAATGCTCCTTTTGGACGGCATCCAGGACCCGGGAAACTTAGGAACCATCCTCCGGACCGCCGATGCCCTGAATGTGCCTGCGGTCCTTCTGGAGGGCTGTGCCGACCCCTACAGCCACAAGGTTATAAGGGCGTCCATGGGGGCGGTGTTCCGCACCCAGCCTGTGGTCTCCGCCTGGAACGAGGTGAAAGACGCCTGCAAAGAAGCGGGCATTCCCATTGCGGTGACGGCTCTGAGCCCCCGGGCAAGAGACATCCGGGAAGCGGACCTTTCTTCCATGGCTGTGGTCATCGGAAGCGAAGGCCGGGGTGTCCGGCAGGAAATTCTGCAAAGCGCACAGCAGGAACTCATCATTCCCATGAATCCCCACTGCGAATCGTTAAACGCCGCCATCGCCGCTGCCATTGTCATGTGGCAGATGCAATAGCGGATTTTTTAGGAAAGAGGGCGTAAGGATGCAGGTACACTGGATATGGCTTTCTACCCGCCTGGGCCTGAGCGACCGGGACAAGCGGGCCCTTCTGGATGCCTACCGGGACCCCGAGCGCCTTTACTACGCCGACCGGGATTCCTACGACCTGATTCCGGGCCTTACGTCCCAGGGAAAGGACGCCCTCTGCGACAAGCGCTTGGCAGAGGCGGAGAAAATACTGGATACCTGCATGAAAAAGCGTCTGGGACTTCTGACCTATCAGGACGCGGCCTATCCCTCTGCACTGAAAACCATCCCAGACCCGCCCCTGGTCCTCTATTATAAAGGCCGGCTTCCGGATTTTGACGGCAGCCCTGTCATCGCCGTGGTGGGTACGCGTAAGGCTACCGCTTACGGCCTTACCACCGCCAAACGCCTGGGCACGGAGATTGCCCGGTGCGGCGGTATTTTGGTTTCCGGCATGGCCTTTGGCATTGACGCCATGGCCATGGAAGGAGCCCTCAGCGCCGGAGGAACCGTAGTGGGTGTCCTTGGCTGCGGAGCCGATGTGGTCTACCCCAGGCGCAACGCTGCCCTTTTTAAAGATACGGAAGCGTGCGGTTGTATCCTCAGTGAATTTGCCCCCGGCACGGAGCCTGCGCCCTGGACTTTTCCCAAGCGCAACCGCATCATCAGCGGCCTGAGCAACGGCACCCTGGTGGTGGAGGCTCCGGAAAAGAGCGGTGCCCTTATCACGGCCCGCCTGGCGGCAGAGCAGGGGAGAGACGTCTATGCAGTCCCCGGAAATATTGACCTGCCCACCTTTGCCGGAAGCAATCGCCTCCTGCGGGACGGCGCTGCCATGGTCTGCTCAGGCTGGGACATTTTGTGCGAATATGAAGGGCTGTACCCGGATAAAATTCGGAAGGACCTGGCAGCCGCTCATCTCACTGCCTACCCGGACGAGGTGGCGGAGGCTGTTGCATTTGGTGAACGAAGCGAGGCAAAAGTGGCCCAAAAGGCCGCAGTTCCCGCGGCTTCACCAAAACTTAAGAAAGATTTAGACCGTAAAACCATTGACAAGGAGCCAAAAGGCGCTTATAGTGACGTAAATGACCTGCTGCAAACCCTAAGTGGTGACGAACAGGCAGTGATTCAGGCTCTGCAAGGGGGCCAGCGATTGGTGGACGAGGTGAGCGCCGAAACAGGCCTCGCCGCCGGCAGGCTTCTTATGGTGCTGACTGCGCTGGAAATGAAAGGCCTTATAAAGCGCCTTCCCGGCAGATGCATTGCAAGAGCCAATTCGTAAAACGAAACGGAGAATCAGCATTCATGGGCAAACCAAGTAATCTAGTGATTGTGGAGTCGCCCTCCAAGGCAAAGACCATCGGCCGCTACTTAGGGCCGGACTACACCGTAAAGGCCAGCATGGGCCATCTGCGGGACCTGCCCAAAAGCAAAATGGGCGTGGACTTGGAGCACGACTTTACGCCCCAATATATCCCCGTCCGGGGAAAGGAAGCCCTTATCAAGGAACTGAAAGCCGCCGCAGCCGATGCGGATACGGTTTATCTTGCAACGGACCCGGACCGGGAGGGAGAGGCCATTTCCTGGCACCTGAAGGAGCTTCTGGGCCTTCCCGATGAGAAAGCCCACCGGGTGACCTTCAATGAGATCACCCAGAAGGTGGTGAAAGAATCC
Organism: Candidatus Faecousia faecipullorum; assembly: GCA_018710805.1. Lineage (GTDB taxonomy): Bacteria > Bacillota > Clostridia > Oscillospirales > Oscillospiraceae > Faecousia > Faecousia faecipullorum. The sequence goes on along the minus strand of DVJG01000171.1, from coordinate 10,387 downwards.
ATTCGCCACCCGAGAGATATCGACTATGACCTGGTGGATGCCCAGCAGGCCAGAAGAATTCTGGACCGCATCGTGGGCTATGAACTCTCGCCGCTTCTGTGGAAGAAAGTGCGCCGGGGCCTCTCGGCGGGCCGTGTCCAGAGCGTGGCAACCCGCTTGGTTGTGGACCGAGAGAATGAAATCCGGGCCTTCCAGCCGAAAGAATACTGGACCCTGGACGTGACGCTGCAGCGTGTGGGAAAACCCGGCTCCTTCCAGGCGCGGTTCTGGGGCGAGGACAAAAAGCGGGACCTTAACAATGAGGAAGAGGCCCAGGCGGTCCTTGACCATATCCAAGGGAAGGATTTCACCATTACAAACGTGAAAAAGGCGGAAAAAAAGCGCTCCTCCGCGCCTCCCTTTACTACCTCCACCTTACAGCAGGATGCTTCCCGGAAGCTGGGCTTTACCCCCCGGAAAACCATGATGATCGCCCAGCAGCTCTACGAAGGCGTGGAGGTGGAAGGCGAGGGCACCACGGGTCTCATTACCTATATGCGTACCGACTCCCTGCGCCTTTCCGACGAAGCCATGGATGCCGCAGCGAATTTCATACTGAACCGCTACGGAAATGACTATTATTACGGAAAACACCATGTATTCAAAACAAAATCCGGCGCCCAGGATGCCCACGAAGCCATCCGTCCCAGCCATGTGGAGCTGGAGCCGGAACGGGTCCGGAGCAGCCTGACCCAGGACCAGTATCGGCTCTACAAGCTTATTTGGAGCCGCTTCCTGGCAACCCAGATGGCAAATGCCGTTTACGATACCGTATCCATCGATGCGGAGTGCGAAACCCATGTGTTCCGGGCCAGCCATCAGAGCATGCGCTTCCCTGGCTTCATCGCCGTCTACGAAGAGGGCCGGGACGATGAGGGCGAGGCCGTGGGTTCCCCCCTGCCGGACCTTAGCGTAGGGGAGAAGGCTACCGCCTCCAAGACGGAAAAGGAACAGCATTTCACCCAGCCCCCTGCCCGGTACACCGAAGCCACTCTGGTCAAAGCCATGGAGGAAAAGGGCATTGGCCGTCCTTCCACCTATGCCGCTACGGTTTCCACCATTGAGGACCGGGAGTATGTGGAAAAGAAGGACCGCCGCCTGGCACCTACACCCCTGGGCGAAATTGTCACGGGGCTTATGATGGACCGATTCCGGGACATCATCGACATCGAATTTACCGCCAACATGGAGTCCCAGCTGGACGCCGTGGAGGAGGGCAAACAGAACTGGAAAACGGTGCTGTCGGAGTTTTATCAGGGATTCAGCCGTGAAATGCAGGAGGCGGAGACCGCCCTGGAGGGCGTGCGCCTGAAGGTCCCCGAAGAGGAGACCGACGAGATCTGCGAACTCTGCGGCCGGAAAATGGTCATTAAAATGGGCCGTTTCGGCAAATTCCTGGCTTGCCCCGGCTTCCCCGAGTGCAAAAACGCAAAACCCTTGGTGGAGCGGATGCCTGGCCGCTGTCCAAAGTGCGGTAGCGGAATGCTGAAGCGGAAATCCAAAAAGGGCTACGCGTTCTACGCCTGCGAAAAGGGCCCGGAGTGCGGCTTTATGACCTGGGATGTGCCCACGGCAGAGGACTGCCCGGAATGCGGCCAGACCCTGTTCAAAAAATCCGGCAAGGGCCGCATGAAGCCCTTCTGCATCAATGAAAACTGCAGCCGCTTCCTCCCTGAGGATCAGCGGGGCTACTATAAGAAAAAAACCGCCGCGGAAGGGGAAGAAACGGAAAAAGCCCCGGAAAAGAAGACGGCGAAAACCAAAAAAACCGCGGCCAAGAAGCCTGCGGCTAAGAAAACCGCCGCCAAAAAAACCAAGGAGACAGCAAAATGAAGGTGAAAGTCATCGGCGCAGGCCTCGCCGGATGCGAGGCTGCATGGCAGCTGGCAAACCGGGGGCTGGAGGTAGCGCTTTACGAAATGAAGCCTAAAAAAATGACCCCGGCCCACCATAGCAGCGACTTTGCGGAATTGGTCTGCTCCAATTCCCTCCGGGGAGACCGACTGGAAAATGCCGTGGGTCTTCTGAAAGAGGAGCTTCGCCGCTGCGGCAGTCTCATCATGCAGTGCGCCGAAGCCACCCGGGTGGAGGCAGGAGGCTGTCTCGCCGTAGACCGTGGGGGCTTCTCCAAATTGGTCACGGAGAAAATCAGAAGCCATCCCAATATCCACGTGGTGGAAGAGGAAGTGACTTCCGTACCGGAGGGACCTGTCATCATCGCCACAGGCCCCCTGACTTCCGATGCCATGTCCGACGCCATCGGGGAATACTTTGGTCATACGGGCTATCTCCACTTTTTCGACGCTGCCGCTCCGCTGGTGACTGCGGACTCCATCGACATGGAATGCGCCTGGTGGCAGTCCCGCTACGACCGGGGCACGCCGGACTACATCAACTGCGCCATGAACAAAGAAGAATATACCGCCTTTGTTCAGGAGCTGCGAACGGCCCAGGAGGCCGAAGTCCACGGCTTTGAGGACAAAAACGTCTTTGAAGGCTGTATGCCCGTAGAGGTCATGGCCCGGCGGGGTGAGGATACCCTGCGCTACGGCCCTCTGAAACCCGTGGGTCTGCGGGACCCGAAAACCGGGAAGGAGCCCTATGCCGTGGTCCAGCTCCGCCAGGACAACGCCGCAAAAAGCGTCTTTAACCTGGTGGGCTTTCAGACCCACCTGAAATTCCCGGAGCAGAAGCGGGTGTTCTCCATGATTCCGGCCCTTAAGAATGCGGAATTCGTCCGCTACGGGGTCATGCACCAGAACACCTTCCTCCAAAGCCCCAAGCTGTTGGACCGATACTACGCAGACCGCAGAAACCCAATGGTTGCCTTCGCAGGCCAGATGACCGGGGTGGAGGGGTATGTGGAATCCACCGCTTCCGGCTATCTGGCAGCCGTTGCCATGGCGGCCCGGCTGCAAAACCGGGAGGTTCCGGACTTCCCTAAGGAGACTGCCATCGGCGCTCTGGGTTTGTACATCAGCGATGAGAATATTGAAAACTTCCAACCTATGAATGTAAATTTCAGCATTATTTCTCCTCTGGAACAGCGTATCCGGAAGAAAGCGGAGAAAAATATTGCCATTGCGAACCGATCTCTCGCCATCATTGATGCCCTGGTGACGGCGGGAATCTGATAGAAACCGAGAAAGAGGTGGATAGAATGAAGATCATTTTGGACGCCATGGGCGGCGACAATGCTCCGGAGGCTCCTGTTCTGGGGGCTTTTGATGCGGCAAAATCTCTGGGGGCCGAGATTACCCTGGTGGGCCGGGGAGAGGAGATTCTGGAGGTCATGAAAAAGCATGGCATCAAGGACCTCCCTCAGGGCGTGGAGATTGCCCATGCCGACGATGTGGTGGATATGCACGACGACCCGGCTTCCGTGCTCCACAAGCGGAAAAACTCCTCCATGGTGGTGGGTCTGAAAATGCTCTCTGAAGGCAAGGGCGATGCCTTTGTCTCTGCGGGCTCCACAGGGGCGCTGCTCACAGGTGCAACCCTTCTGGTAAAGCGTGTCCGCGGTATCCGCCGGGCCTCCATGGCTCCCGCCATGCCCACAAAGACCGGGGGAAAGGTGGTCATTTGCGACTGCGGCGCCAACGCCGAGTGCACTGCGGAGTTCCTGCTCCAATTCGGCCTGGTGGGCTCCGCCTACGCAAAAAGCGTTCTCGGCATCCAGAACCCCCGGGTGGGCTTGCTCAACATCGGCACCGAGGACACCAAGGGCACCTCTCTGCAAAAGGACGCTTACGCCCTTCTCAAAGAGGCGGGGAACAAGGGCATCCTGAACTTTACAGGCAATGTGGAAGCCCGGGGCGCGCCTCTGGGTGAGGTGGACGTGGTGGTCTGCGACGGCTTCAGCGGCAACGTGCTGTTAAAGTCCATCGAGGGCACCGCCATGTTCATGGGAAGCCTGCTAAAGCGCATTTTCAAGAAGAACCTGGGCACCAAAATTGGCTATCTGCTCTGCAAGAGCGGCGTTGGTGATATGATGAAGCTCCTGGACTACCGGGAAATCGGCGGCACCCAGCTGCTGGGCATTCAGAAGCCCGTTATCAAGGCCCACGGCGCCTCCGACGCTCTGGCCTTCCGCAACGCTGTGGGACAGGCCGTCACTGCTGCAAAGGGTAACTTCACCGCACAGCTTGAAAAGGACCTGAATGCCATCAAGGAGATGGAAGCATGATACGTGAACTGGAAGAAGCCATCGGCTATCATTTTCACAATATATCCCTGCTGCAGAATGCCTTGACTCACTCCTCCTACGCCAATGAGCGCTGGCACAACAGTCTTCTGAGCAACGAGCGGCTGGAGTTTCTGGGGGACAGCATCCTGGGAATGCTGGTGGCGGAATATCTCTTCCGGACTTTCCCTGACCGTCCCGAAGGAGAGCTGACCCGGATGCGGGCAGATATGGTCTGTGAAAAAACCCTGGCTGCAGTGGCAGACCGTATTGGCCTGGGAAAACACCTCATGCTGGGCCACGGAGAAGAACAGGGCGGCGGCCGCAGCCGGGAGTCCATTCTGGCCGATGCCGTGGAGTCTGTCATTGCCGCTTGCTTCTTGGATGGCGGCATTCAGGCGGCCCTGGGCTTTGTCCAGCGGTTTATTCTGGTGGAGGTTCCGGTCCATAAGCTTCACAACGCCGACTATAAGACCCAGCTCCAGGAACTGGTCCAGCAAAAGCGGAACCAGAGCCTCCGCTACGAGCTGGTGGGACAGTCAGGGCCTGACCACGACAAGAAATTTGACGTGGAAGTGTCACTCAACGGTGCTGTGGTGGGCCTTGGCTCCGGCAGCAGCAAAAAGCGGGCTGAGCAGGACGCTGCCAGATGCGCCATAGAGAAGCTCTTCCCCGGCGAGATTTAAGGCAAATATTACAAAGCGCCCCCGAAGGAGCAACCCTCGGGGGCGCTTTGTACCGAAATTGACTATTTTTACCCTGGTATTGACAATCAGAGACAAAAAAAGTATAATACATAGGTTGGCACTACGCCAGACAAGAATTCCGAAAGGAGCGATCCCAATGGAGCGCAGTGTTTCTTTGAACGAAAAGCTGGAGGAAGTCTGCCGGCTTTTCCGCATTGAATATGAATACTTGGGTTACGAGACCATTCAGATGGGCAACGTGAACCAGACCTATAAAGTGAATTTCCGTCTGCCGGATGGAAACAAGAAATCCTTCCTGGTGCAGAACGTTAATACATACGCTTTCCGCAACCCCGTTGGCCTTATGGACAACATTGACAAGGTCACGGAGCATATCCGGGCGAAGAAGTCCGGCAAGTGCGCCCTCCATTTCCACCACACCGCTGACCGCAAAACCTACGTCATCGACGGAAAGAACTTCTGGCGCATGACCAACTACGTTCCCTCTGTGACTTATAACACTGTGCAGGATATGAATGTGGTCCGCAACGCCGGAAAGGCTTTCGGCGGGTTCCAGATGGACCTGGCGGATTTCGATATCTCCACCCTCATCGAGACCATTCCCAACTTCCACAATACCCGGACCCGCTATGAGGCTTTCAAAAAGGCCGTCCGGGAGGATAAGACCGGAAGAGCGGAAAGCGTCCGGGAGGAGATTGACTATCTTCTCTCTGTGCAGGAGGATGCCTGCCGCCTGACGGATTTGTACCTGGCCGGAAAGCTCCCCCTGCGGGTAACCCACAACGATACCAAAATCAACAATGTCCTCTTTGACCCCCAAACCAACGACGCTTTGGTGGTTGTCGATCTGGACACGGTCATGCCGGGCCTTATGGGCCACGACTTCGGCGATGCCATCCGCTTCGCTGCCAATGCTGTGGAAGAGGATTGTCCGGATGTCAGCAAAGTTCATTTGAACATGGACGTATTCAAGGCCTTTGCCGAGGGATTCTTGGAAAAGACCGCCAAGACCATGACGGAGACGGAAGTGGAGACCCTGGCACCCAGCTGTTTTGTGCTGACGGCGGAGCTGGCCACCCGATTCCTGGCAGACTATCTGGACGGGGACCTGTACTTCAAGACCAATTCTCCCGACCATAACCTGGTGCGGACCCGCTGCCAGATTGCCCTCTGCAAGGACATGATGGCACGGATGCAGGAAATGGATGAGACGGTCCGGGCTTGTGTAGCCGCCGCAAAGTAAAAAGTTCAGAGGGGACCGCCTGGGGTCCCCTCTTTTCTGTGCAAAAATTTCCGCCGGGTTCTTCTTCTGCGGAAGAGACTGTGCTATAATGAACGAAGAATTCATACAAGAGGCACCCTCGGCCGGGAAATGGAACGTTATCAAATCAAGCGACAGGGACGATGGCTATGATTGAATTTCCATGTGCATGACAAAACAGGAAAAAGATTTGGAGATGGCCTATGAACTACAAAATTGCCATTTGCGACGACAGCTCTGCCGATGCCGTCTACGTTTCCGGGTTTGTGGAAGCCTGGGCAAAGGAACGGGGATATGCGGTTCAGCTTCAGAAATTTTCCTCGGCGGAGCAATTCCTTTTTCTCTATGCCGAGGATAAACAGTACGATATTCTCCTTCTGGACGTGGAAATGGGGGAGATGGACGGGGTGAGTCTGGCCAAACGGGTCCGACAGGAGAATGAGACAATGCAGATCGTCTTCATCACAGGCTACTCCGACTATATCTCCGAAGGCTATGAGGTGGCGGCACTGCACTATCTCATGAAGCCTGTAAAAGGGGAGAAGCTCTTCTCCGTTCTGGACCGTGCTGCGGAAAAGCTCAAGAAGAACGGCAAGGTGCTGACCTTCGACCAGGGCGGCGAGGTAGTGCGCTTTCCCGTCTACCAGGTCCGCTGGGCGGAGGTCCGGTCCAACTACGTGACCATTCACGGAAGGGAAGATGTCACCGTGAAAATGCCCCTGGGAGAATTGCAGGAAAAGCTGGGAGAGGGCTTTTACCGGGTGGGCAGGTCCGCCATTGTGAATCTAAGCTGCATCGAACGGGTGACGAAATCCGACATCCGCCTCCAGGACGGGACCTCTGTTCCGCTGCCCAGAGGCGCTTACGAGGGCGTAAACCGGGCCATCATCAACATGGGGTGAAACTATGGGACTGCTTTCCAAGAAAATTGACAAGCAAATTGCGGCTTACCAGCGGGAGCTCATTGAGACCCACTATGCCGAGGTGGACAATATGTACCGCCAAATCCGAGGCTGGCGCCATGACTATCGCAACCACATCCAGGTCATGAAGGCTTACGCGGCGCAGGGCGACTGGGACGCCATCTGCCGGTATTTGGACAAGCTGGACACGGACCTGAACACCGTGGACACGGTGATTAAAACCGGCAATCCCATGACCGATGCCATTTTGAACTCCAAAATTTCCCTTGCCAGGTCCAAGGGAATTGAGGTCCACGCCGATGCCCACATCCCCGTGAAGCTGCGCCTGTCGGAACTGGACCTTTGCTGCATCATTGGCAACCTTTTTGACAATGCCATCGACGCCAGCATGGGCCTGCCCCCGGAAGGACGGCTCATTCGGGTGTACATGGATATGAAAAACACCCAGCTGTACATCTCCTTTACGAATTTCACCTCCGGCGGAAAACTCCAAAAAGTAGGGAAACGCTTCCTCTCCACCAAGGGCGAGGGCCATGGCTTCGGCCTCGTGCGCATTGACGCCATTGTGGAGCGGCTGGATGGCTATATCAGCCGCAACTCCGAGGACGGCGCCTTCACCACGGAAATTTTGCTCCCGGCGCTCTGATTTTTGCAATTCGTCCCCCGCAGAATACAATTCGTCCCCCGATTGTGCCATCGGGGGATTTTTGTGATAGGATATGCCTGTAAACCAAAGCACCGCGGGAACAAAGGAAGGAATCACTATGAGAAAGTCTCAGAAACAAAAGAATCGATACTCCATGGGAGCGTGCGTCGGCTATATGCTCTCCATGGCGTGGAGACACAATAAAAGCGTCATTTTCAGCGTCCTGGCTCTCGCGGCCATGAGTGTGGGACTCAGCGTCACAGAGCTCTACGCCGCACCTCGAATTTTGCAGAAAGTCACGGATCAGGCACCTTTGGGAGAACTTCTTGGAACCATCGCCGTCTTTACCCTGACCCTGTTTTTTCTGAGAGCCTTGAAATCCTACACAGAGGACGCCAACTCTTTGGAAAGAGTGGACCTGCGGACCTGGATTATCTGCGACCTGGTCCGGAAGATGTTCACCACCTCCTACCCCAACACCCTGGACCCGGCGGCCATCAAGGCCATGGACGGCGCCATGAATGCCAACAGCTCCAACCACTCGGACACGGAACGCATCTGGCTCACCCTGACCACTTTGCTCGCCGATGTGGCAGGCTTTCTCATCTACCTGGTCCTGCTGACGAAGGTCTCACCCTGGATTCTGCTGGTGATTCTCACAAGCTCCGTGGCGGGGTTCTATGTGAACAAAAAGGTCCGGGATTGGGACTTCCGGCACAAGGAGGAAGAGCAGAAGATTTGGACCCAGGAAAATTCCCTGGAAAAGAGGTCCCAGTCCGTGGAGCTTGCCAAGGACATCCGTATTTTCGGCCTGGCATCCTGGCTGAGAGAGATTTACGACGGCGTCATACGGAGCCATCAGGCGCTGGTGGAGCGGCGGCACAGAGGTTACTTCTGGGCCAGCCTGACAGATGTGGCATTGTCTCTGCTCCGAAGCGGTGTGGCTTACGCCTACCTTATCACCATGGTCTTACAGGGCAGCATCACCGCAGCGGAATTTCTGCTCTATTTCTCCGCCGTCAGCGGCTTTACTGCCTGGGTTACCAGTATCCTTTCGGAGTTCGTCACCCTCAATGAGGAGTGCCTGTCCATCTCCCAGGTGATGACCTACCTGAATTGGCCGGAACCCTTCCGATTTACAGGGGGCAAGCCCATTCCCCAAGGGGATGCCTGGGAGCTGAAACTGGAAGACGTCACCTTCCGGTATCCCGGCACTGACAAGAACCTGTTTGAACATCTGAATCTCACCATCCATCCCGGCGAAAAGCTGGCGGTGGTGGGCCTCAACGGCGCAGGCAAGACCACTTTGGTAAAGCTCCTGGCTGGCTTCTACGACCCCGATGAAGGCCGGGTTCTCTTGAACGGCCAGGATATCCGGAAATTTAACCGCCGGGATTACTACGGCCTTCTCTCCGCAGTGTACCAGGAATTCTCCATTCTGGACGCCACCGTGGCGGACAACGTGGCCCAAGGCGAAAATCCCGATGAAGAAAAAATATGGAACTGCTTGGAGAAAGCGGGCCTCAAATCCTTTATTGAGGGCCTGCCCCAGAAGCTACAGACCCACGTAGGCCGGGATGTGTACTTAGACGGCACCCTCTTCTCTGGCGGCCAGACCCAGCGGCTGATGCTGGCTCGGGCCCTCTATAAGGATGGCCCCATCCTCATTCTGGACGAGCCCACCGCCGCCCTGGACCCCATTGCAGAAAGCGACATCTACACGAAATACAGCGACATGACCACTGGGAAGACTTCCCTCTTTATCTCCCACCGCCTGGCCTCCACCAGGTTCTGCGACCGGATTATTTTCCTGGCTCACGGTAAAATTGCAGAGGAAGGCACCCACGAGGAACTGCTGAACCTGGGCGGCGAATACGCAAAGCTCTTCCAGGTCCAGAGCCGCTACTATCAGGAAGGAGATACCCAGAATGGAAAGGGAAATTGACCGCAAACAGGCGGTATTGGCTGAAATTCGCGGCCTGAAACTGATTGGGGCCTACGCGCCGGGCCTGATTCCCTCCACGGTCCTGCAATCTCTTGTGACCGCCCTGAGCCCCTATGCCACCATTTGGCTCTCCGCCCAGCTTCTGGAAGAGCTGGCGGGACAGTGCCGGGCAAGCGTTCTGTGGAAATGGGTCATTGCCACTCTGGCAGTGACGGCAACGATGGGGATTATGAGCGCACTGCTAAAGCGCTGGTATGACACTTGCAGCGCTATGTATGACCCCAATAAAAGGCGCATCTTTACGGACAAGTTCTTCTCTATGGACTATGCCGATGTGGACGACCGGAAAATCCGGGACCTGCGGGCCCAGATTTTCCAGAATGAGAATTTCATGGGCTACGGCTTGAACCGCTGCCTTGAGAATCTAAAAAACCTGGTTCAGTCTGTAGTGGGCATCCTCAGCGGCCTGGGCCTCACCGTGACGCTCTTTATCAGCCCTGTGGCGGACGCCAAATGGCGCATTCTCAACGGCTTCCTGCCTCCGCTGGCCCTGATGGCAATGATGGCCCTAACGATCTGGTTCGGTGCAATCACTTCCCGCATTCTCATGCAGAAGCAAACCGAGATGAACGATTTGGGAACCCTGGGCAATCGTCTCTTTCACAAGCTGTTCAATATGTGCC